>NZ_JAHBDN010000031.1:0-122402 GCF_019956445.1 Pseudomonas sp. BF-R-19 | reverse complement strand
TCGGGAAGTAAGGTGCCTTGACCTCGATGTTCACCTTGGATAAAGCGCTTCATGGGCGATCCCTGCGATGAAATCCTCAGAAATCATAGCAAGGGTTCGCGAAGGTGTTTTTACACACTCTGGGCCAGGACCGGCCCTTCTCGACCAGTTAAATCCATGTCGCCTTTCTACCCGGCCGCCTGTGCAGGTTCAGCCTCAGCTCGACGCGTTGGCGGTTAAAGCCCCGGCGACCTTGAACACCAGCGCCATGTCCTCATTCACAAGCGGAACAGGCGGCGCCGTTCCTTCGCGTCATCCCGTCTCCCCCTCCCAGTAGTCTGAAACTCCCACCCCGCCTGGGAGTATCGGCCGATGTATATCGCCCGGCGTTTATCCATAGTTGTGGCATGTACCTGGAAAAGGTCCACGGTCCGCTTTGGTGCCTGCAATTGCTCTGGAGAACGTCATGGCTACTCACAAAAAAAACTCGTCGCTAACGAACGATCTGTCCCCCCTAAACACTCCGTCCCTCACCACTGACCTCAACGACTCAGTGGTGACAACGTCGGTTACAGCCAGCGCTTTGGGCGTCGTGGCGACCGGCGCGGACGTCACGCTGGACGAAACGGCCGGGTTGCAGAACGCCACTGCCACGCCAACCCCTGCGGGGGACGCTGACGACAACGACATTCTGGTGGCGTCCCTGCCCCCGAGCTTCGCTGAGCGTTTGGCCGGACTTGGGGCAGGTACCGCCACGGGTGCAGCCTTGAGCGGCTATACCGGTGCCGCGGACAACACGGGCAGCGATGCATTCACCGTCACCGCCGCGCCCGGAGGAACCATTACCGATATCAGCTTCACCGACAGCTCAGGCGCACCGCTCGATGGCCTGGACAGCGGACTGGATACCCTCGATGGCACCAGCATCCTTCTCTATACCGATACGGAAGACAACAACATCGTTTTGGGTCGAGCCGGTGGCCCGGCCGGCGCGATCGTGTTCGCTGCCTACATTGACGAAACCGGTTTGCCGGTCACGGGCGGCAAGATCTGGGTCGTGGAATACCAACCGCTCAAGCATCCCGATATGACGGACGCCGATGATTCGCTCAATCTGCTGGATAAGGTTTTCATCGGCACCAGCCAGGACCTGGAATTCAGTCTGGCCAATGCACCCTCCGGTCAGAACCTGTTCCTGATGTTCACGAAATTGAACCCGGAAACTGAAATTGTCGATGGTGTCACGCGGATCACGGATCCCACCATCATTGCCACCGGCAAGGACCCCGCAGACCAGTCAAGCGGGGTCAACATAAACACTGGCGACACGATCAATACCAGCCAGGCCGGTGGCCCGACCACCTTCGGCACCAACAATCAGATGATTGTGGAACAAGAGGGCATTCGCTTTTCGTTCGTCACGGGTGCCAGGCAGGATGTGACCGTTCCCAACCTGGATCAGAACGAAGCAGATCTTGAATCCGACATCGACTTTACCGACGTCTACAACACGAAGTCGGCCAATTTCGACGTCGTGCAATTGCAAAGCGGCAAGAGCGCTATCGTAAAAATCAGCGCATTCAGCACCGCTGCTGAACCTGGCGCGGATTTCATCAACGGATACGCGGGCGATGCACCGGTTGCAATCACCAATGTGCGCGTCATCAACAACAGCACCGGGCTGGTGATCGAGAATTCAGACGGATCGGCGAATGATCCGGCCATTACCATCAGCTTTACTGCTGCAGGGGTTGCCACCATCACCGGCGTTAAAGCCGGCTACCAGATTGAATACACCACTACGGCGGATCACAACCGCGTGCTCGTCGAGAACGGGGCGGCCCTCGACGCCAAAGGCAATAACCACGCCGACTTTGATATCGGTGGTTTCACGCTGGTCAAAGCCTCTGTTACGACCACCGAAATCGGCTCCCAGATGATCTTCGACGACGACGGACCGAGCATCAGCCCCACCGGCACGGAGCCGACGCTGACGGTGGACGAGACGGTACTGGCGACCAACGATGCCCAGAGCTTTGCCGCCAATTTCAATTCAGAGTTTGGTGCGGATGGGGCTGGCACGCTGACCTATGCGCTGGGTGTGGTGGCCGGAGCCTCCGGGCTGACCGACACGGCCACGGGCGACGCGGTGAACCTGTCGCTCAATGGCACCGTGGTCGAAGGTCGCACGGCCACGGACAACCTGCTGGTGTTCACGGTCAGCGTGGCCGCCAATGGTGTCGTCACACTCGACCAGATCCGGGCGGTGGTGCATCCCGATACAACCAATCCCGATGATTCGACGAGCCTGACCTCGGACAACCTGGTGACGCTGACGGCGACCATTACCGATGGGGACGGCGACAGCACCCCGGCGACGTTGAACATCGGGCACAACCTGGTGTTCAAGGACGACGGACCGAGCATCACCACTACCGGCACGGAGCCGACGCTGACGGTGGACGAGACGGTACTGTCGACCAACGATACCCAGAGCTTTGCCGCCAACTTCAATTCAGAGTTTGGTGCTGATGGGGCTGGCACCCTGACCTATGCGTTGGGCGTGGTGGCTGGAGCCTCCGGGCTGACCGACACGGCCACGGGCGAGGCGGTGAACCTGTTGCTCAATGGCACCGTGGTGGAAGGTCGCACGGCCACGGACAACCTGCTGGTGTTCACGGTCAGCGTGGCCGCCAATGGCAGCGTCACGCTCGACCAGCTCCGCGCCGTGGTGCATCCCGACCCAACCAATCCGGATGATTCGACGACGTTGACCTCGGACAACCTGGTGACGCTGACCGCGACCATTACCGACAAGGAGGGCGACAGCGACCAGGAGACGTTGAACATCGGGCAGAACCTGGTGTTCAAGGACGACGGGCCAAGTATTAGCCCCACCGGCGCAGAGCCGACGCTGACGGTGGACGAGACAGTACTGGACACCGACGCCACCCAGAGCTTTGCCGCCAACTTCAATTCAGAGTTTGGTGCGGATGGGGCTGGCACCCTGACCTATGCGCTGGGCGTGGTGGCTGGGGCCTCCGGGCTGACAGACACGGCCTCGGGTCAGGCGGTGAACCTGTCGCTCAATGGCACCGTGGTCGAAGGCCGCACAGCCACGGGCAATCTGCTGGTGTTCACGGTCAGCGTGGCGGCCAATGGCAGCGTCACGCTCGACCAGCTCCGCGCCGTGGTGCATTCCGACCCAGCCAATCCTGATGACTCGACGAGCCTGACCTCGGACAACCTGGTGACGCTGACGGCGACCAAGACTGACAAGGACGGCGACAGCGCCCCGGCGACGCTGAACATCGGGCAGAACCTGGTGTTCAGGGATGACGGCCCGGCACTCGCTTTCGGCAACCTGATCGGGACCGGTAGCGTCCTTGCGCAATCCGGGTTCTGGAATATGGAAACGGGAGCCGACGGGCTGGGTGCGGCCGGTCTGGATATCTCGTTGGTCAATAACCAGTTCACCCTCGTCAGGCCAGACAACACGACCACGACCGGGAGCGGCACGCTCACTGAGCTGGCGCAGTCACCGGATGTCAATGGCGCATACCAATTCGCGGGAACCTTGACCGGTGATTTCGACAACAATGTTGGAACGGCGAATACCACTGTCGACTACACGCTGACCGCCTATGCCGATGGTCGCTATGCACTGGATCTGGTGCAAGGCTTCAGTTCGACGATCGTGCTCAGCAGTGCCGACGGCTCGCTCGCTGCCGGCGGCCCGGACCCAGTACGCACCTTGTTGATTCCTCAGACGAATAACCCGGCTATTCCTTCGGCCTCCGAGGAGATTGTGTTCTTTTCCGCGAAGGCGCTTGCGTCGACTGCGGACATCCTGACCGGCATCGGGCTCGGAGCACCCGACCCCACCGAAGCCGCGCTACAGTCCACCCCCCTGCCGTCGTACATCGACCCGAGGGCCATGAACGTCAGCACGTCCGGCATCGGCGTAGCCAACAACGTTTTCCAGGGAGATAACCTGGCGGCAATCAGCGCCGCCGATGAAAGTTTCGTCATCAATCCAGAGAGCCTGCTGACGGCAATGAAGGTCTTCATCGACAACTCCGTGGCGGGTTACAACACCGCGACCGAAGACCTGTACTACAGGATCTACTACGCCGATGGCACGTTTTCGGACCGCTTCGAGGTGAACACCCTGACGCCGGAGGCTGGCGGGCAGGTGTCCTTCCTCGTCGAGAAGGAGGGTACGTCACTGATCGACGCTGTTCAGCTGACGATGGGCCGGGGCGATATCAAGATCCCGGTGATCCAGTTCATTCAGGAGAGCGAGAGTCTGGCCAGCGATGTCCGGTTGGCGTTCAGCGCGACGCTGACGGACAAGGACGGGGACTCGGCGACGAGTACGTTTGACGCCAACCTGTTCGCCAACGAACCGGCCAACGCCCCCTTCGACTTCACGCTGGTTGGCACGGCCGGAGAGCAAGATGCGTTCAACATCGATTTGTCAGTCAATGAGAACCTGTACCAGGTTACCGGCTTCGATGTGGGCGCTGGCGTGCAAGACAAGCTGGTGCTCAACGGTGACCCGAATGCCGTTGTCCAATCGATCGACAACACCGGCGCAGACAGCGTCGTGACGGTTGCCGAGACTGGCGGACAAGCAACGACCATCACCTTGGTCGGGGTCGATCTTCAGAGTACCGACATCTTTTTTGGCAGCGTTTGAGGCTTTGCGCGTGAACGGATGCGAGGGTGGCCTAGGAAACCACCCCCGCATTCTTTTTGCAGTTCTGATCGAGATCGGCATGATCGCATCCGCGGTGAACCGGCCAGCAGCACAAGTCTTCGAGAGACGCTGAAGAGCTATGACCAGCTTGATCTGGATGCTTAAGGCCGAATCCAATCTCCAGATCCCGGCGGGGTCAGAAAGCGTTCGGGCAACCGGCAGCACTTGGCCATAAGCCGGCCTTCAAGCAAGTCCCAGTCACAGTGGCATCGGACGAGCACATTGTCTCTTCGCGTAACGGAGCTTGAACAAAACAAGTGATCCAGTCCATGGCAGCATCTGGCCCATCGCACTCAGGAAACCCTCGCGACAAGTCTACTTGAATTATTCGGCATATTTGCCATTGAATAATGGGAATCTGCTTAAGGTGTTTCGATCAGCAGCAAAGGTGCTACTTCATCAGATCGAATGGGGTTTATTTAGAGTTTACTTAGCAGAAAATCAACTAGCTCAACCGACTAATCAACTAAGCATCAAGCAGAATAGCCACCATACTCAATCATTCAGTTGCGCGAGCAAAAACGCTCGCCGGAGAGCAACTTGAGCATAACTCCAGGATCTGGGTATCCACGGGGGGTGTGAAACTTGTTCGGGCGAAAAAAGCGCAGGTAATCAAGGCATTGAGGCGGCGGATGCTATTGCGCTTTCTTTGCCAGTAGCGCAACCGACAAGAAGTAACGCGATACCTCCGAGGTAAAGTGTACCGGCCGCGTTACAACTTACTCTGTTTAATATAGATGCAATGGAACAACGGCGCCAGTGCCAGAGAGTCATATTGCGTAGTTGCATAAACGATCAGTACTACTTCCATGCTTTCAATGCCCGCTCGATTCAAGCGTCACAATCGGACTGATTGGGCAAGATTCGACTTTAGCTGTCGACTGCGTGATGCCGGCAAGTGAACTTTCGGCTAACAGGCGGGCAACGGTTGGCCAGTACGCGTACACCCCGCTCGAAAGGGTATAGGCCAAGAGTTCCCGCCACCCACAAGAAAACTGTACTCGGCAAAGGAAGACACTCATGCACACCATTCGCAACACGTTGGTGGTAGTGGATTCACAGCAGCCCAGGGATCTGATCTTGAACAGAGCCAAAATGATTGCCGGCGCTACCCGGTCGCACCTGCATCTGCTGGCCTGCGACAAGGGAAACCACCATGGCTCTTACCTGAACGACATTCAAGGCGAACTGACACAGCAAGGTTATAGCGTCAGTACCCAGCAGGCCTGGCACGGAAGCTCACACAAAACCATCATCGCCGCCCAACAGGCGGTGGGATGCGGCTTGGTAATCAAGCAGCACCTACCCCACACATCACTGATCAAAGCCCTTCTCACCCCCGAGGACTGGAAGCTGTTGCGATACTGCCCCAGCCCGGTACTGATCGTAAAAACCGCAAGACCCTGGACCGGTGGCACCATTCTCGCGGCCATTGATGCCGGTAACAGTGACGTGGAGCACCGCGTCCTGCATTCCGGCATCGTTAGCCACGGGTACGACATCGCCGCAATGGCCGGCGGCACTCTACACATGATGAGCGCCCACCCCTACCCTCTGCTCTCGGCAGCCAACCCCGTACTCCAGCTCAAGGAAAGCATTCAGGCTCTATATCGCGAACTGTGCAAGACGTTCCAGGCAGAATTCAACATCAGCGATGATCGCCTGCATATCGAGGAAGGCTCAGCCGATGTGCTGATCCCGTACATCGCGCACAAGCTCGAAGCCGCACTCACGGTCATCGGTAGCGTGGCCCGTACCGGGCTGTCCGGCGCATTGATCGGCAACACTGCCGAGATGATTCTGGATTCCCTGGACAGTGACGTACTGGTGCTCAAGCCGGACGACATCATCGCCCACCTTGAAGAGCTCGCCGCCCCGCCACCGAGCCCATCGGCCGATACCGCGACATCCTCTTGGCCGTATAACCACCACAACCATCGACCACATACTTAGGAGCAAGTACTGGCCAACCAGGCCCGGGTGATCGTGAAAGCTTGAGCCAACCGCTCAGGTGCGCATGTCGCGGGGCACGGGATTTCCACGCTCCAGTGCACTTGGGGTGGCAGGACTTTGAGCAACCCGGCCAAGGGCAACTGCCCCTGACCGGGCGGCAGGCGACCCTCGCGGGCTTCGCGGATGATGCCCTCCCCCGTGGGCGCCAGCGCCAGCGCATCGCTCCACTGCACGCCATGGATGTAACGCCGATCCAGTTGCGCCACGGCAGCGGCGTTACCGTTGGAGCGGAACAGGTGCAACGCATCCAGCAGTAAGCCGCCGTTGGCCTGCCCCGCCGCCGCGATCAACGCGACGGCCTGTTGCAGGTTGCCAATGTGACGCCAGCGCATGAACTCCAGATCCACACGCAGGCCATAACCGGCTGCCAACTCGCACACGGCAGCGAAATTATCCGTGAGCCGGCATTGCTCCGGATCGTCGCCCGACACAGTGAGGCAACGCGCGCCCAGTTGCGCCCCGGACTCCAGCAGCGACGCAAATCCGGCGACGTCCACTTGCGGTGTCAGCTCGACGAATTCGATCTCGTTGACCACCACGCCTTCGCGATCGAGCGTGGTCTTCAACTGCCGCAGCGCCTGGCTGCCCGGCGCCAACGGGTAAGCGATGCCACCCGCCATGGCCGGGTGCAGGCGCAGGCCGACCGAACTGAAACCCGCGCGCGCCGCCTCTCGCACCAGCGCATCGGGCGCCAGCTCCAGTGCGGTGAGGTGCGCGACACCCAAGCCTCTCAATAGGTGGCCCTGCCGCCACTGAGGTCGAACACAAAGCCTGTGGTGAAGCTGCACTCGGGCCCGGCGATCCAGGTCACCATGTTGGCGATCTCCTCGATTTGCAGGAAACGCCCCATGGGAATCTTGGCCTTGCTCGCGGCAATGTGCTCGGGGGTCATTTGCGCCAGCAGCCCGGTTTCCACCATGGCCGGCGCGATGCAATTGAGCAGCACGCCGTCCTGGGCCAACTCCTTGGCTGCCGCCTTGGTAAACGCGATGACACCGGCCTTTGCTGCCGAATAACCGCTGATGTATTGCACGCCGTCCTTGCCGGCCATTGAGGCAACGTTGACGATGCGCCCGTAGCCTCGCTCGCGCATGTGCGGGATCGCCGTGCGGCAGCAATAGAACACGCCCGTCAGGTCGATGGCGATGACCTGGTCCCAGGCGGCTGGCGGGTACTCCCAGGAAGGAGCAACCGGCCCGTTGATACCGGCATTGTTGACCAGGATGTCGACGCGCCCCTGTTGCGCAACGACCTCACCGAATGCCGCCTCCACGGACGCCAGCGAGGCGACATTGACGGCTTGACGCATCACCGGTTCAAAGCCGTTGGCGACGCTGTCCCAGCCATCGACCGCCAGGTCCCAGATGACGATCTGCGCGCCAGCGGTGTGCAAGCGCCGCGCAATGCCCAGGCCGATGCCACGCATGCCGCCGGTAACGATGGCCGTCTGGCCTTCAAGGTATCGAGTCATCAATTTGCTCCTTGTTGAACGGATTGGATTTCCGGCAGGCGACGCAGGTCGCGCACCATGAACAGGTAACACAGCGCCCCCAGGACGGTGATCGAGGACACGAAAGCCAGGGCCCAGACAAACGACCCCGTGGTCGTGACAATCACGCCGATGGTCAACGGGGTCACGATGCCGGCCGCATTGGCGAACAGGTTGAACACACCACCGCTCAAGCCGAGCAAGCCTTTGGGGGCGATATCGGAGACGATCATCCAGGCCAGCGCCGACATGCCCTGGGCGAAATAGGCCACGCACAGAATGGCGATCACCAGTGCGTCGGAGTCCACGTAATTGGCCAGCACGATCACCGATGCGGTCAAAAGGCCTGCGATCACCGGCAACTTACGCGCGACGTTCAACGAGTAGCCGCGGCGCAGCAACGCGTCCGACAGCCAGCCGCCGGCCAGGGTGCCGAGTGAAGCCGCGATGAACGGCAGCACCGCCACCCAACCCACCTTGAGCCAGGGCATGTGCCGCTCGGTGACCAGATAAGTGGGAAACCAGGTCAGGAAGAACACGTTGGTCGAGTTGCAGGCGAACTGCCCCAGGCAGATCCCCAGCATGTTGCGATGCTTGAGCAGTGCCGGAATCTGCGACCAGGAAAACCGCGTGGCTTTCTGGCCGCCATCGATCACCCCGCCGCCTTCGGCGATGTAATCCAGTTCGGCCTGATTGGCCGTGGTCGACTCATGGGGCTCGTGGTACTTGCGCCACCACACCAGACCATAGAGCACACCCAGGATGCCCACCGCCATCAGCAGCACACGCCAGCCATGGGCGTGCAACACCCAGAACAGCAGCGGCGTGAGAAACGCCAGACCGACGTACTCAGCGAAGGTATAGATGCCGGTCGCCCGTGCCCGCTCGCTCTGCGGGAACCAGGTCGCGACCACCCGACTATTGGTGGGAAAGCACGGTGCTTCGGTGGCGCCCACCAGCAGGCGAAAGCCCAGTAACGAGAAAAAGCCCTGGGCAAGACCTTGCAGGCCGGTGAACAACGACCATAACGTCAGCGCCAGCCAATAAGTGAACTTGGTTCCCAGCCGGTCGATCAGGATGCCGCCGGGAATCTGCGCGGCTGCGTAGGTCCAGGAAAATGCAGAGAAGATAAGCCCCATCATGACCGCGTTCAGGCCCAGGTCGGCACTGATGCTGGGGGCGGCGATGCCCATGACGCTGCGATCCAGGTAGTTGATCATGGTGCCACCGGAAATCAGCGCCAGGATCATGAATCGGGTACGGGTCCTGGCGGTTTGCGCCGCCGGACAGGCGAGCGTTGCCGCCGCAAATCTATTGTCGGTCGTCATGATTGTGTTCCTTGTTATTATCGGAGTTTTACTGGCAGCACCACTGCCCTGGGCCGGTTCAGCGCGCGCCAAAACCGAACAGTCGCCGTGGCGTGTCCCACATCACCTTTTTCCTTTCACTGAAATCGGGCATCAGTCGCTCAGCCAGCTTGAGCAGCGGCCCGTAGTCCACACGCGATTGCTCGCGAATGAACGGCCAGTCCGAACCCCACACGCAAGCCTCCGGGCCAAAGGCCTGGAGCAGCGCCCGCACGTAGGCACCGGCTTGCTCATCGAGATGATCGTGGTCGGCGAACTTCTGCATGCCGGAGATTTTCACCCAGGCCCGGCCGCTTTCCGCCAGCCCCAGTAGCGCCTGGAACCCTGGTTGGCCGAGGCCTGCACGGGCGTCGGGACGGCCACAGTGGTCGATGAGCAGTCGCGGTGCAGTCGATTCAATCAAGCCCAGCAACTCGACCAGTTGATTGCCCTGGACCTGGATCTGGGCGAACAGGTCCAGTTCGGCGAGCCGCCCGAAAAGCCCGGCCGCATCACTCATGACCTCCACGCCTTCCAGCGCCGGATTGAACGCGATGCCCACCACGCCCTGTTCCTTGAGCGCTGCCAGCTCATCCAGGGGCGTGTCGTGGTCGACAACGGCAATCCCCTTGAAGCGGCCTTCGCTGTGCGCCAGCGCATGCAGCAGGCAACGATTGTCCGTGCGGTAGCCACTGCTCGGCCCCACCAGCAAAGCGTGTTGCACACCATAGGCGCCCATCACCCGACCGAACTGCTCCAGGGTCGCGACCTCCTGCCCGGCGGGTGCGTAAACCGTGTCGGCGCGATAGGCAAACCGTGCGGGATCAAACAGATGGTTATGGCAATCGATCTTCGGTTCGTCGTAGATGCTCAAGGCTGCTCCCGCCAAGCGTCACTGCGCTTGCTCACTGATCTTTGTTATTGTTCGCCGCGGTGGGCGATGCCGTTGCAGTGAAGATACGACCCGGCGATCAATAGCGCTCATACACAGATCGCTCGAACAATAACCAAAGGTTAATGACCCATGCCCTACGGCGAAGGCCCCGGCGCCAACACGATGGTGTTCAAGCTGCGGCACATGGAAGTGTTCCGGGCGGTGATGCTGACCGGCTCGATCAGCGGTGCGGCAAAAATGCTCTACGTGTCGCAGCCGGCAGTCAGCAAGCTGATCGCCTATATCGAGAGTCGGCTGGTCTACCGCCTGTTCCAGCGCATCAACAATCGCCTGGTGCCCACCGCCGAAGCCGTGACCCTTTACCGGGAAGTCGAGCGTGTCTACCAGGCCGCGCTGGCCGTCAATGAGTGTGCGTTGGCCCTGGCCAACGGCCCCCACCGTCAGCTGCGCATCTGCTGCAGTGCTTCACTGTCGACGGTGGTCATCCCGTTCGCCCTGGCCAAGCTCAAGCAGCAATTGCCATCGCTGAACATTGAATGGCAAACCACGCTGATGGGCGACATGCCCAACCAGATACTCTCGAAGAAGGTCGACCTGGCTGTCTCAGCGCTGCCGCTGATCCATGACCACCTGCACTCGCTGCCCTTCATGCGCGCACGCATGGTCTGCGTGATGCCGGCCGATCACCCCTTTGCCCACCGAGCTTCATTGTCACTGCACGAACTGGTCGACCAGCCGTTGTTGCTGTTTCGCCCCGACATGCCTTTTGGCCGGTTGCTGGCCGACGAGATCGAACGCCAGGGCCTGAACCTCAGCTCCATGCTGAATTTCACCAATGCCAACGAAGCGGTCGCCCTGGTCAAGCAAGGCATGGGACTGACCATCATCGATGAATTCGTGGCCCAGGACAGCGGGCTGATCGTCGTGCCGCTGGTTGAGGCGATTCATTTCGATATCAGCTTTGTCTACTCGCGGTTCGAGCCGCTTGGCGAATCCGCCACGCAGCTCATGCAGGTGCTTTATCGCCAGGCGGTCAAACTGGGACGACTGATCCCGGGCTGCGAACTGCCGAATGTCGACCGATAACCACCGTTTTGCCGGCATCGGTCACCAGGAATAATGAATGCCACACCACGAAGGCAGAGCACCAAATTGAACATCGACACCCGAATCAAATTCCGTCATCTGGTGTGTTTTCTCGAGGTGGCGCGCCAGGGCAGCCTGGCACGTGCCTGCGACAAGTTGGCAATCAGCCAGCCGGCGCTTTCGAAAACCCTCAAGGAGCTGGAGTCCCTGCTGGCTGCCAGGCTGTTTGAGCGGAGCAAAAAGGGCTCGACGCTGACCGAGGCCGGGGTGGCCTTTTTACGTTATGCGGGGCCGAGCGTGCAATCGCTGCGCGAAGGGGTCAACAGTTTGCGCTCCGGTGTACATGAGCCGATTGCCGTACGGCTCGGCGTGCTATCCACCGTCGAAAGCCTGTTGGTGCCTGAGGTTGTCTGCCGTTTACACGACCGGCATCCCGCCTTGGCGGTCAGTGTCGTGACCGGGCCGAGCGCCTACCTGTTGTCCCGACTGCGTGTCGGCGAGCTGGACCTGGTGGTTGGCAGAATGACCGATAGCCCATCGATTCACGGGTTGACGTTCGAGCACCTTTACAGCGAGTCCATGACCCTGGTGGTACGTAAGGACCATCCAGTGCTGAGTGATCCACCGGGGCATAAAAACCTCGAAGACTATCCGGTGGTCTTGCCGCTGGCGGGGACGACGATCCGCAAATTCGCCGACAGCCTGTTTGTGCAGCACGGGATCACACCCTCGCGCCAACGCCTGGAAACCCTGTCGATTGCCCTGAGCCGGCGCTACGTCCAATTCAGCCAGGCAATCTGGGTCGCGCCTTTTGACGCGGTCAGGCAGGACTTGAAGCTAGGTGAGCTGGTGGAGCTGGGGATGCGTGAAGCCGGTGGTTCCGTGGGGCTCTGCACAAATCCTGTGTTGCCGGTGACACCCGCCGCCCAGTGGTGCGTGGAGGCATTGCGCGAGGTCGGGCAAGAATATCGCGAAGGGAAATATCCATAACCATTTGGACATGCAACAAGTCGTTTTTTTCAATTTTGGGTTGGGCCGCACAAGAGGAGACTGGGCTGCAAGTCGCTGCCATCGCAGCGCTTGCCTCTGACCAACCATAACAATAGGAAAATCGACATGTCTGATGCGCACGAGAGCCGCTTCGCCATTCGTGACCGTAATTGGCATCCCAAAGCCCTGACACCTGACTACAAGACTTCGATCCTGCGCTCCCCCCGCCAGGCATTGGTGAGCATTCCCCAGTCTGTCTCGGAAACCAGCGGTCCGGATTTTTCCCATCTGAAGATGGGCCAACACGATAACGACCTGCTGCTGAACTTCAATCACGGTGGCCTGCCAATCGGCGAACGCATCATCGTCGCGGGTCGGGTTTGTGATCAGTACGGCAAGCCGATTCCACACACCTTGGTGGAGATGTGGCAAGCCAATGCGGGTGGTCGTTACCGGCATAAAAAAGACAGTTACCTGGCGCCTCTTGATCCGAACTTCGGCGGCGTCGGCCGTGCATTGACTGATCGCGATGGCAACTACAGCTTCCGTACGGTCAAACCCGGCCCCTACCCATGGCGCAACGGTCCCAACGACTGGCGACCCGCCCATATCCATGTCTCCATCAGTGGCCCGTCCATTGCCACGCGCCTGATTACCCAGCTGTATTTCGAAGGCGATCCGTTGATCCCCATGTGCCCGATCGTCAAGTCGATCGCCAATCCGCAAGCGGTACAGAGCCTGATCGCCAGGCTCGACATGAGCATGGCCAATCCTATGGATTGCCTGGCTTATCGCTTTGATATCGTCCTGCGCGGCCAGCGCAAGACCCACTTCGAAAACTGCTGAGGAGGCCTGCACATGCCCGTTCAACTTCTGCCTGAAACCCCGTCGCAAACAGCCGGCCCCTATGTGCATATCGGACTGGCACTGGAAGCGGCCGGCAACCCGCCGCGGGAACAGGAAATCTGGAATGTGATGGCAAAACCTGGCGCGCCAGGTGAGCACATTCTATTGCTGGGTCATGTTTATGACGGTAACGGCCACTTGATTCGCGACGCGTTCCTAGAGCTTTGGCAGGCCAATCACCAAGGCCACTACGACAGCGGTTTCGATCTGGAAAAACCCTTCAACTGCTTTGGTCGTACCGCCACCACAGATGCCGGCGAATGGACGATCGAAACCGTCAAGCCTGGCCTGGTGAAAAATGCCTCGGGTGTGCCCATGGCAGCGCATATCAATGTGTCGCTGTTCGCCCGGGGCATCAACATTCACCTGCAGACGCGGTTGTATTTCGACGACGAATCCGAGGCGAATGCAGTGGACCCCGTATTGAATCTGATCGAACAGCCACATCGGCGTGAATCCCTGATTGCCCGGCGCTGCACGGTTGACGGGAAGCTGGCCTACCGCTTCGACATCCACCTTCAAGGCGAATCGGAAACGGTGTTCTTCGACTTCTGACGATGACAGCCTCCCTCTGGGGGAGGCTGTTTGAGAGAAAGCGTCGGCATCCTCAGCAAAGAACACACGTTTATACGGCCAGTAGTCAGTGCGCCGACGCATTTCACAATCTTCTCGTAATAAAAAACGGGCGCCTTATGGGGGCCCGTTTTTTGTTTCGGCAAACTTTGTTTCACATTTAAAACAAATTCGTTATTTCCACACGCTCAGCGTTACTTAAAAAAGCACTGCCTACTCGCAAATCATCGAGCCTCCCACAATCGATGTGCAATTTCGTGCCATATAAGAAACTACGTTTCATATATGAAACGCCATCAAATCTTTAAATTCTCATTAAATCATTGTTTTTAAATGGTTTTTCAACATAAAAGCGAATTAGCCATTCTCTGGCATTGTTCATGCACTAAACACCGTATCACCTATAAAACAGACCAGAGACCCTTCCCAATGGCTGTGAAAGAGATGTACGCCGTCACCCCTCAATGGAACAAATCCGCTCCCAAGGAAGACCTGGAGCCGACCGAGATTGAATTCCGCAATGTCGGTAAATGTTTCCCAGCCAAGGGCAAGCCCGAAGCGCCGTTCGCCATTCGCGGGGTCAACTTCAAGATTCGCCGTGGTGAAGTGGTGTCGATCATCGGCCCTTCCGGTTGCGGCAAGAGCACCATCCTCAACATGGGTTCCGGCCTCTATCGTCCGACCGAAGGCGAAGTGTTCGTCGGCGGTGAAGCGGTCACCGGCCCGGTCCGTCAGGTCGCGTTCATGCTGCAAAAAGACCTGTTGATGCCGTGGCGCAGCATCCGCCGCAACGTTGAACTGGGCCTGGAAATACAAGGTGTGGCGGCCGCCAAGCGTCAGGCCGTGGCCAAAGATCTGCTCGATCGTTGCCACCTGCAAGGCTTTGCCGACCATTACCCGTTCCAGCTGTCGGGTGGCATGCGCCAGCGTGCTGCCTTGGCCCGCACCCTGGCAATCGACCCGCAGGTACTGTTCCTCGACGAGCCGTTCTCGGCGCTGGATGCGCAGACCAAGATGATCCTGCAACAGGACATGGCGCGGATGCTGTTCGATGAAAAGAAAACCGCACTGTTCATTACCCATGACCTGATCGAAGGCATCGCCATGTCTGACCGACTGCTGGTCATGAGCGCCCGCCCCGGCACCATCATCGAAGAAATCAACATTGATCTGCCGTTTCGCGACAACCCGCTGGAGCGCCGCAAGCTGCCGGAGATCGGCCCGCTGGTCGGCCGCCTGATGGAGTTGCTGCAGGTCAGTGAAGACACCGAACTGCATTGATCCACGCCCGTGTGGCCATCAACCGATTGAGGAGTACGCATGTTCAAGTCTCTGTTTCAACGCTTCAGCCAGGTCACCGGCATCGCGCTCGGCCTGGGCATGGCTTTCGCCGCTCAGGCGCAGTCGACCGACGTGACTTACCTGTTGCCGGCGCCACCGAACTCGCCGGCGTTCGCCCCATGGATCATCGCGCAGCAGAAGGGCTACTACGCCGCCCGAAACCTGAACATGACTTTCATTGCTGCCAAGGGCGGCGTGGACGTGGCAAAACAGATCGGCGCCGGTAACGCCATGCTCGGCGGCGCCATCGGCGATACCCCGATCGTGGTGCGGGCCAACGGGATTCCAGTGCGCGCCGTCGCGGTGCTCGGCGCCGGCGGCGTAACCATGATTGCCACCAATGCGGCGGAGAACATCAACGCCATCACCGACCTCAAGGGCAAGACCATGACGGTGATGTCCTACTCGGACACCACCTACTACGCCCTACTCGCCTCGCTGCGCAAAGCCGGCCTGAGCAAGACCGATGTGAACATCCAGGCGGCCGGTCCCTCGGGCGTCTGGCAGTTGTTCTCGGCCGACAAGTCCCAGGCGATGGCGGGCGTGCCGGACTGGGTGGTCAACGCCGAAGAAGCCGGGGTGAAGATCAGGCTGATCCCGCAGGCGCAGATCTTCGAAAGCATGGCCCAGGCGATTCTCGCGTCCGACGACGCTATCGAGCATCACCCGCAGATTGTCCGCGATGTGGTCCAGGCCACCCTGCAAGGCATGAACGACATCATTGCCGACCCCAAAGCCGCAGCGGCCACATTCGCCAAGGCGGTCCCGGCTTATGCCGGCAAGGAAGCGTCGCTGGAGAAGGTCTTCAAGCTCTATGTCGAGCACGTCTACGCCAATCAGGTGGTACCGGGGCGCATCGATCCGGCGCGACTTGAAACGGTCCGTCAGTTCTATGTCAGCGAAGGCATCGTCACCCAGGAGCCGAAGCTCGACGACCTGTACACCAACCAGTTCATCGACACCCAAACAGCCGCGCAATGACGGCCAGTGACAACAAGGTACCGACACGATGAAAAACCTTAATAACTCCATGCTCGGCAGCGTCGCCCTGCTGATCCTGTTCCTGGTGCTCTGGCAATGGGGCCCGGGATTGCTCGGCATGCCCGAATTCGTGATGCCGCAGCTGAGCCGCGTGGCCCAGGAAAGCCTGGTGATGTGGCACACCGGCGGCCTGTTGCAACACACCCTGATCACCGCCTTCGAAATCATTGTCGGCTTCGGCCTGGGTGCCCTGCTCGGCGTGGTGATCGGTGTGTCGCTGGGCCTTTCGCCCGCCGCTGAGGCCATGCTGTCGCCGTACATCCTCGCCCTGCAGATCGCCCCGAAAGTCGCCTTCGCCCCGCTGTTTGTCATGTGGTTGGGCTACACCATTTACCCGAAGATCCTGATCGCCATCCTGATCGTATTCTTCCCGGTGATGATCAACGTACTGTCGGCAATCCGCACCGTGGACCCGGACATGATCAACCTCGTGCGGACCATGAACGCCAGTCGCTGGCAGATCTTTCGCCTGGTGGAGTTTCCCTCGGCCATGGCCGCGCTGTTCTCCGGCCTGCGCATTGCTTCCACCCTGGCCGTCATCGGTGTCACCGTCGGTGAACTGGTGGGCGGCAATCAGGGCCTGGGCTTCCTGCTGGTCGATGCCGAAGGTCAGGGCAATACCGCAGGCGTGTTCGTGGCCATTGTCATGCTCACGCTGATCGGTGTACTCGCTTACGGCGCGGTGGTCTGGACCGAAAAACGTGTCCTGCACTACATGCCCAAAGCCATGCTGAGTACCCAATGATGACGACCTTCAATCGCTTGCTCGAAGGCCGTCGCGTGCTGGTCACCGGTGGCGCCCGCGGATTGGGTTACGCCTTTGCCCAGGCCATCGGCCGGGCCGGTGCCCATGTGGTCATCGCCGACATTCTCGCCGAACGCGTGCAGCAATCGGCCGCCGAACTGGTCGCTGAAGGCCTGGCCGTGCACGGCGTGACGGTCGACCTGGCGCAACCGGATTCGATCGATGCCTGCATTGCTGAAACCACCCGTTTGCTCGGTGGGCTCGACGGTCTGGTGAACAACGCCTCGATCACCAACTCCGGCGGCAAGACCTGCGAAGAGCTGAGCCTGGACACCTGGGATCAGGTCATGCAAGTCAACGTGCGCGGCACCTGGCTGATGACCAAGGCGTGTCTGCCGGCCCTGCGCGCCAGCGGTCATGGCGCCATCGTCAACCTGGCCTCCGACACCCCGCTGTGGGGCGCGCCGAACCTGCTGGCGTATGTCGCGAGCAAGGGCGCAATCATCGCCATGACCCGCAGCCTGGCCCGCGAACTGGGGACCGACAACATCACGGTCAACGCCATCGCGCCCGGCCTGGTGCTGGTCGAAGCCACGGCTTATGTGCCTGAAGCCCGCCACCGTTTGTACAACGACCAACGGGCCATTCAACGCCCACAACTTCCCGAAGATGTCAGCGGCGCCGTGTTGTTCGCGCTGTCCGACCTCGCCCGCTTCATCACTGGACAAACCTTGCCGGTCAACGGCGGGTTCGTCATGCCTTGATATTGGAGACTGCCATGACCGACCTTTCTGCAAACCTCAATGCACACTCAGCGTCCCAGCACGACGCCCCGAAAAGCTGGGAACAGCCGGCCGGCAGCGATCTCGAAAGCTGGATGAAAACCCGTATCGCGCGCTACGAAACCCGCAAGTACGACTGGAACGCCTTGAAATTCCAGGCCGACTACGACCCGAAATTCCGCCGCGCGCAAATGCGCTACATCGGCACCGGTGGCACCGGCGTGACCTCGGACATGAACACTATCCCGTCGGAGAATTTCACGTTCTCGACCATGGTGATTCCGGCCGGTCACGAAGGTCCGCCGCACCTGCACACCGACGTTGAAGAAGTGTTCTTCGTGCTGCGCGGCAAACTCAAGGTGATCATCGAAAAGGACGGCGAGCGCTTCGAAACCATCCTTACCGACCGCGACGTGATTTCCGTGCCGCCCGGCGTGTACCGCGAAGAAATCAACATCGGCGATGAAGACGCGCTGATGTGCGTGATGCTCGGTGCGAAAAAACCGCTGACCCCGACCTACCCGCCAGAACACCCCCTGGCCTCGATCAAGCGCGGATAAGCCCATGTCACACGCCATCGATAATCTCGCCCCGCGGCTCACCGCCGGTCTCCAGGCTCAATTGGCCCGGGACTTTCCCCAGCGCACGCTGGAGATCGCGGGCGCACGCCAGGCCTTTCGCGAATGCGGAAGCGGTCCTGCCATTGTGTTGTTGCACGGGATTGGCTCGGGCTCGGCGTCGTGGTTAGAGGTGGCGCAGGAACTTGGCCGCAGCGCCCGGGTGATTGCCTGGGACGCGCCCGGCTACGGCGACTCCACGCCGCTCAGAGCCTTGGCCCCCGATGCTTCGGATTATGCCGAACGGCTGCTGCAGATGCTCGACGCGCTGGGCATCCAGCGCTGCGTGCTGGTGGGGCATTCCCTCGGGGCGATTACCGCCATCGCTTTCGCCAGCGGCGTGCACCAACAGCGCATCAGCCGCCTGGTGTTGATCAGCCCGGCGCAGGGCTATGGCCATCCATCACGCGCCGTGCAGCGCCAGGAAGTGCGCAACAAACGCCTGCGCGCCCTGGAACAGCTGGGCATTCAACACATCGCCGAGCAGCGCAGTGCCTACATGCTCTCCCCCGCTGCCAGCCCTCAGGCACAGGCCTGGGTGCAGTGGAACATGGCGCGGCTCAAGCCAGAGGGTTATCGCCAGGCCATAGAACTGCTGTGCGGCGAGGACCTGCTGCGCCATGCACCGCTTTCAATGCCGTGCGAAGTGCATTGCGGCGAAGCCGACGGCATCACGGCTCCCGACAGCTGCCTGACCCTGGCCAAGGCCCTGGGCGGTACTTTCGACCTTATCAAAGATGCCGGGCACGCCAGCCCCATCGAACAACCTTGTGTAGTGGCAGGCCGCCTGGCCTTCGCTATCAAAGAATCCCTGACAGGTGCATCGCTATGAACGATTCAGATCTGCTGAAGGACGCTCAGGACAAATACATCGTGCCAGGCCTGGAGCGCGGCCTGCTGCTGCTGTGCGAATTCAGCCGGCGCAATCGCACGCTGACCGCGCCGGAACTGGCCCGACGCCTGTCGCTGCCGCGCTCGACGATCTTTCGTCTGCTGACGACCCTGGAAACCATGGGCTTCGTGACCCGCAGCGGCAACGAATACCGCCTCGGCATGTCGGTGCTGCGCCTGGGCTTCGAGTACCTCGCCTCACTGGAACTGACCGAGCTCGGTCAACCGCTGCTGGCCCGCTTGTGCGACCGCCTCAACTACCCGAGCAATCTGGTGGTGCGCGACGGCCGCTCGATCGTCTACGTGGCCAAGGTCTCGCCGCCGTCGGTGTTCTCCACCGCGGTGAACGTCGGCACCCGCCTGCCCGCCCACGCCACCGTTCTTGGCCGCATCCTGCTCGAAGACCTGTCGCTGGCCGAATTGCGCGAGCTGTACCCGGAAGATCATCTGGAACAGTTCTCGCCCTGCACGCCGAAAACCGTGATGGAGTTGTTTGACATGGTTCAAGCCGACCGTCAGCGCGGATTTATCAGCGGTGAAGGCTTCTTCGAGTCGGCGATCTCGACCGTCGCCGCCCCGGTGCGCGATCAATCCGGGCAGATCGTCGCGGCGCTGGGTGTGACGATTCCCACCACTCAGATCGCTCACGTCAACTTCAACGAATTGCTCCTGCAAGTACGTCGCAGCGCCGACGAACTGTCGCGGTTGCTCGATTACAACACTGCGACTGGCCACGACGGCCACAACCGCGTAACGGCTCTGATGAGGGATTGAGATGAGTCTCTATCAACTGCAAGACAGCACCGCGATTGTCACCGGTGGTTCTTCGGGCATTGGCTTGGCCTGCGTCGAGCTGTTGCTCGAAGCCGGCGCGGCCGTGGCCTTCTGCGGGCGCGACGAAGATCGCTTGCGCGGCGCCGAAGACAAATTACGTCAGCGCTTTCCCGAGGCGCGATTGCTGGCTCAGGTCTGCAACGTCCTTGACGCCGACTCGGTCAACGCCTTCGCCGCCGCCAGCCTTGCGGCATTGGGGCCGGCCAGCGTGCTGATCAACAACGCCGGGCAAGGTCGCGTGTCGACCTTCGCCGAGACCACGGACAGCGCCTGGACCGAAGAACTGAACCTGAAGTTTTTCTCGGTCATCAACCCGGTCCGCGCCTTCAAGGCACAGCTGCAAGGTGAAGCGAACGCGGCCATCGTCTGTGTCAATTCGCTGCTGGCCAGCCAGCCGGAACCGCACATGGTCGCCACCTCGGCCGCGCGCGCCGGGGTGATGAACCTGGTGCGTTCGATGGCCACCGAATTTGCCGTCGAAGGCATTCGGGTCAACGGCATCCTCATTGGCCTGGTCGAGTCCGGGCAATGGCGCCGACGTTTCGAAGCCCGCGAAGAGCGGGATCTGGACTGGGCCCAATGGACCGCTCAGCTGGCACAACGCAAACACATTCCCTTGGGACGCCTGGGCCTGCCGATTGAAGTGGCCCGCGCAATCCTGTTTCTGGCCTCGCCTCTGTCGGCTTACACCACAGGCAGCCATATCGATGTTTCTGGAGGCCTGTCCCGCCATGCGTAATGAAAATACTGTCACCGTTGGCGCTGCCATCACCGCGTTTCTCGAGCAATGCGACGTCAAGGCCGCGTTCGGTGTGATCTCGATCCACAACATGCCGATCCTCGATGCGTTCGCCGTGCGCGGCAACATCCGTTTCGTCATGGCCCGCGGTGAAGCCGGCGCCACCAACATGGCCGACGCCTACGCCCGTACCACCGGTGGCCTGGGTGTTTGCCTGACGTCCACCGGCACCGCGGCCGGTAACGCCGCCGGGGCGATGGTCGAAGCGCTGACCGCCGGCACGCCGCTGCTGCACATCACCGGGCAGATTGAAACGCCGTACCTGGACCAGGAATTCGCTTACATCCACGAAGCCCGCGACCAGTTGACCATGCTCAAGGCTGTGTCGAAAGCCGCGTTCCGCGTGCGCAGCGTCGAAACCGCACTCAGCACCATGAAGCTGGCCGTGCAAACCGCTTTGACCGCACCGACCGGGCCGGTCAGCGTTGAAATCCCGATCGACATCCAGTCGACATTCATCCCGATGCCGACCGACCTGTCGCCGCTGCCGGTTCCCGTTGCCGTGCCCGCACCTGACGCGCTGGACCTGGTGGCCGAGCGCCTGGCCACGGCCACCCGTCCCCTGTTGTGGCTCGGCGGCGGCGCGCGGCATGCCGGCCCGCAAGTCAAGCGCCTGCTGGACATGGGCGTCGGCGTGATCACCTCGACACAAGGTCGCGGTGTGGTCAACGAAGACGACGAGCGCTGCCTCGGTGCGTTCTCGCAAAACAAACTGGTCGAGCAATTCCTGCAAAGCTGCGACGCCCTGCTGATCGCCGGTTCCCGACTGCGCAGCAACGAGACGTTCAAATACGCGCTGAAGTTGCCACGCAACACCCTGCGCATCGACGCCAACCCGGCCATCGAAGGTCGCAGCTACAACAGCGAATTGTTCATCTGCGGCGATTCGGCACTGGCGCTGGAAGGCCTGGCGGATCGCCTGGAAGGTCGCCTGCAAATCGACCCGACGTTCCTCGCCGAGCTCAAGCACGTGCGTGAAAAATCCCGCACGCAACTGATCGCCGACCTCGGCCCGTACTCGGCCATGGTCGAACAGCTGCAAGCGCTCACCGGACGCAACTTCTCGTGGGTGCGCGACGTCACGCTGTCCAACAGCATCTGGGGCAACCGCCTGCTGACCCTGTTCCACCCGCGTGCCGGCGTGCATGCATTGGGCGGTGGAATTGGCCAGGGTTTGTCGATGGGCATTGGCGCGGCCGTTGCGGCAGCGGAAACGGCACCTGAGCGCAAGGTCTTCGCCCTGGCCGGTGACGGCGGTTTCATTCTCAACCTCGGCGAGCTGGCAACGCTGGTGCAAGAGAACGCCAACGTGGTGATTCTGCTGATGAACGATCAGCGCTACGGCGTCATCCGCAACATTCAGGACGCGGTGTACGGCAGTCGCCACTGCTACGTCGACCTGCACACGCCGGATTATTCCAAGCTGGCCGAGTCGCTGAACCTGCGCCATGGCCTGGTCACCGACCTGAAGGATTTCGGCAAGGTCGTCGACGGTGCGATCGCGCAGCCCGGACCGTTCCTGCTGGAAGTCGACATGCTCAGTGTCGGCAGCTTCGCCACCCAGTTCGCCGGTCCGCCCAACAGCGAAACCAAAGCGCAAAAAGCCACGGCCTGAGGACTTCGCCATGTTGCATATCACTATGATCGGCTGCGGCGCCATTGGCGTCGGCGTGCTCGAACTGCTGGAGAAAGACCCGCAGTTGTGCGTCGACTACGTCATCGCCTCGGCCGGTTCCGAAGAGCTTGTACGTCAGAGGCTGACCAGTTTCAAGCAACCACCGCAAGTGCTGACGGCGCTACCGGCCGACGCGCGCCCCGACCTGTTGGTCGAGTGCGCCGGTCACAAGGCCATCGAAGAACATGTGTTGCCGGCGCTGGAACGTGGCATTGCCTGCCTGATCGTCTCGGTCGGCGCGCTGTCCGAAGTCGGCCTGGTGGAGCGCCTGGAGGCGGCAGCCGAACGCGGTCAGACCCGCATCGAATTGCTGCCCGGCGCCATCGGCGGTATCGACGCCTTGTCGGCGGCCAAGGTCGGCGGCCTGGACGCGGTGAACTACACCGGACGCAAACCGGCGCGCGCCTGGAAAAACACCCCGGCTGAACAGGCCTTTGACCTGGACAGCCTTACCGAAGCCACGGTGATTTTTCAGGGCAGCGCCCGCGAAGCGGCCCACCTTTACCCGAAAAACGCCAACGTCGCCGCGACCTTGTCGCTGGCCGGTCTCGGCCTGGATCGCACCCATGTGACCCTGATCGCCGACCCGCTGAGCGAGGAAAACGTCCATCACTTCGAAGCCCGCGGCGCCTTTGGCGGGTTCGAACTGAGCCTGCGTGGCAAACCGCTGCTGGCCAACCCGAAGACCTCGGCGTTGACCGTTTACAGCGTCGTCCGCGCCTTGGGCAACCACGCCCACGCGATTTCGATTTAGGGGACTGCGATGACTCTCGAACAGACTTTACCGATCTGCATTGCCGGCGAATGGCGACTGGGGCGCGGTGATCGCTATGCCACGTGCTACCCCGCCACCGGCGAAGCCGTTGCCTGGCTCAACGCCGCCAGTGTCGAAGACGTTGAAGAGGCCGTGCAAGGCGCTCACCAGGCGTTTCTGCACAGCGGCTGGGCGCAGCGCAAACCTCATGAACGCGCCGGCGTGCTGTACCGCATTGCCGAGCTGATCCGTGAGCGCAGTGAAGAACTGGCGCAATTGCAGCGCCAGGACAATGGCAAGCCGATCAACGAAACCCGAGCCCTGGTGGCCAGCGCGGCCGGCACCTTCCAGTTCTTCGCCGCGGCCTGTGAAACCCTCGAAGAAACCATCACGCCGTCCCGTGGTGATTTCGTCAGCATGAGCGTTTACGAGCCGATGGGTGTGATCGCCGCGATTACACCGTGGAACTCACCGATTGCCAGCGAAGCGCAGAAAGTCGCCCCGGCCCTGGCCGCCGGTAATGCGGTGGTCATCAAGCCTGCGGAAATCACTCCGCTGATGGCCTTGCAACTGGCGCGCATCTGCGAAGACGCCGGGTTGCCCAAAGGCCTGCTCAGCGTGCTGCCGGGCAAGGGCTCGCTGCTCGGCGATGCGCTGACCCGTCACCCGCTGGTCAAGCGCGTGTCGTTCACCGGTGGCACCAAAACCGGCAAGCACATTGCCCACATCGCCGCCGACAAGATGATGCCGGTGTCACTGGAACTGGGCGGTAAATCGCCGACCATCGTCCTCGATGACGCCGACCTCAACCATGCGGTGGCCGGTGTGTTGTACGGCATCTTCAGTTCTTCGGGCGAAGCCTGCATCGCCGGTTCGCGGTTGTTCGTCGCCCGCGCACTGTATGAGCCGTTCATGGCGCGCCTGGTGGCGGCGGCGGCCGAGTTGCGTGTCGGTGATCCGGCGGACGAGCGTACGCAAATGGGCCCGCTGATCAGCGCCGGTCACCGCGAGTCGGTGGAACGCTATGTGGCGCTGGGGCTGGCCGAAGGCGGACGTCTGCTGCTCGGTGGCAAGCGCCCGAGCGGCGGCGTTTACGACCAGGGTTACTACTACCCCCCGACCATCCTCGAAGGTTTGAACAACAGCCAGCAGGTGTGCCAGGAAGAAATCTTCGGCCCGGTGCTGGTGGCCATGCCGTTCGACGACGAAGCGCAATTGCTGGAGCAGGCCAACGACAGCCTGTACGCCCTCGCCGCTGGCATCTGGACCGGCGACTACAAACGCGCCTGGGCGCTGGGTCGAAAAATCCAGGCCGGTACGGTGTGGATCAACACCTACAAGCAGTTCTCGATTTCCACCCCGTTCGGTGGCTGGCGTGACAGTGGCCTGGGCCGTGAAAAAGGGCGCCTCGGCATCCTGCAGTACATGGAACAGAAAAGCCTTTATTGGGGCATGAATGAACAGCCACTGGCCTGGGCCGGTGTGCAACGAGAGGTAGGGTTATGAGCGTTTTAGGCATTGATGAAGTCACCTACGGTGTCGAGGACCTGGACACCAGCGCACGGTTTTTCAGTGACTGGGGCCTGAGCAAAGTCAGCGAGCAACCCGACGAGGTCATCTTCGAAACCCTCAACGGTTGCCGCGTGGTGCTCGCCGACATCAACAAGGCCGGCCTGCCGCCGGCCATCGAGCCCGGTTCGACCGTGCGCGAAGTGGTCTGGGGTGTCGAAAGCGATGCCGACCTGAAATTCTACAGCGAGCGAATTGCCAACGATCCGGGCTTCATCGAAGCGAACGGCCGTATCGGTTGCACCGACCCCAATGGCCTGGCGATCCGTCTGCAGGTGACCCGCAAGCGTGAATTGCAGATCGAGTGCAGCGGCCATAACACCTGGCAAACCAAGGGCCGGATCAACAAGGCTGCGCCGGTCTACGAACGCGCGACGCCGATCGAGGTCGGGCATGTGGTGTTTTTCGTCAAGGACGTCAACGCCTGCGAAGCCTTCTATCACGAGCGCTTCGGCTTCCAGGCCTCAGACCGCTATCCGGATCGCGGCGCGTTCCTGCGCACCGCTGAAGAAGGCGGCCACCACGATCTGTTCATGCTGCAACTGCCCGCCCCTCGCGCCGGCCTGAACCACGTCGCCTTCACCGTGCGCGACGTGCACGAAGTGTTCGGCGGCGGCATGCACATATCCCGCAGCGGCTGGGCCACGGAAATCGGCCCGGGGCGGCACCCGGTGTCTTCGGCGTTCTTCTGGTACTTCAAGAACCCGGCTGGTGCGCTGGTCGAGTACTACGCCGACGAAGACCAACTGACCGGCGAATGGCAGCCACGCACTTTCGAACCCGGCCCGACAGTCTTCGCCGAATGGGCGATTGCCGGCGGCATCGATGGCAATACCCGCCGCCAGCAAAACGTCGAGGCGCCGCAAGGCAAGTTCCTGACTGACAAACCGAAGCCCTGAGCAGGTCACGAGCATGAGCGAAACCTTGCTGGTGACCGTGCTGCTCAAGCACGACCAATCGAAAAACCTGGAAGACATTCAGCGGCACATGAAACAGCAGGACTGGTGGGAGCGCTTTCCCCCGCAAGGCGTCGAGGTGGTGTCCTGGACCGTGGCCATGGGCCTGGGCCAGATCGTCACCCTGCGTTTGCCGCCGAGCCTGCTGCCGCCCCTCAACGTCGAGCTCGAACGCTCGGCCTGGGGCGTGTTCAGCACCGAAGTCTTCCCGACGTATGACTTTATCCCCGTGCGCGAAACGATCCGCGAACGGGTACGCAACGGAGGTCAATGAAATGAGCAATACCGAACCCTACCTGCAGCCCAATCAGGCCCGCAAGCGCCCCAACACCCAGTTCGAAGAGTTGCTGGGCGACTCCATCGAACGCGCCTTCGGCAATGGGGTGACAGAGTTGCCCGACCTGCTCGCGCACCTGAACCTGGCGGGTCCGCCCTGCCCCCTGACCACCGGCGAGTGGACACCGGATGCCTATAAAACCCTGATGGCTCGGCTGGGCGAATGACCCGCCGGAGGTAAATAAGAAATGAATATGAACACAACCGTTGATCCTGTAGAAAACCTCCTGGCAAATGGCTTGAAGAACCTCTGGTTCCCGGTCATGCCGAGCGACCAACTGGGCGAGAAGCCGGTGTCGATCCGTCGACTGGGCTACAAGATTGCCTTGTGGCGTGACAATGACGGCAGCGTGCATGCCCTGGAAGACCATTGCCCTCATCGCGGCGCGCCGTTGTCCCAGGGCCCGGTATTGGGTGATCGTCTGCAATGCCCTTATCACGGCGTCGAAGTGCGCTGCGACGGTACCGTCACCAAAGTTCCCGGCAGCCCCGGTTGCAAACTCGAAGGCAGTCGCCCAACGCGGATGTTCCACACCCGTGAAGCCGCTGGCGCGATCTTTCTCTACAACGCTGCCGAACCGCACGTTGAAAGCCCACCGGAACTGGTGCTGCCCGAACAGCTGACTTCCCCGGAGTGGAGCAGCTTCGTCTGCTACGCCGAGTGGAAAGGCGACTACCGCTACGTCATCGACAACGTCATGGACCCGATGCACGGTACCTACCTGCACAAGATGTCGCACTCCATGAGCGAAGGCGAAGCCACCGCCAAATTTGTCACCCGCGACACCGACAAAGGTTTCTTCTTCGAGAAAGAGGGCCAGCGCGGGGTGAACTTCGACTGGACCGAATTCATGGACGACAGCTGCCACTGGCTGCGCCTGGAAATCCCCTATCCGAAAACCGGCGGCCCGGGCGGCAACTTCACCATCATCGGCAGCTACACGCCGAGCGGCCCTTCCATGTCGGCGGTGTTCCACTGGCGTTGCCGCCCACTGACCGGCTGGCAACGCGACACCTGGCGGTTCCTCTACAAGAACCGTCTGGAAGCGCGTCACTGGGCGGTGCTGGAACAGGATCGGACGCTGCTCGAATTCATGGAGCCAGACGCCAACCAGCGGGAAAACCTCTACCAGCATGACCTCGGTGTGGTGCGCCTGCGTCGCTACCTGAAAAACGCAGCCAAGGCCCAACTGGAGCTGATCGACGCGAAGCAATTGTCATGAACGCAGCGGTGCAACGTGTTCAGGCCGACTCGCTGAACGAGTCGGCCAGCAACAGCTGGTCGAATGCCTTGCTGATCGGCAACGAGGTGGTGATGTCCGGCATGACCGGTCATCCCGCCACGTGCCTGGCCGCTGAATCCGGCGCGCCGCTTGATGCCTATGCCCAGACCCTGGTGGTGCTGGGCAAGGTTCGGGCGCTGGTCGAAGCGGCCGGTGGGCATGTCGGCAATATCTACCGGCTCACGGTGTATGTCACCGCCATTGCCGACAAGGACCAAGTGGGTCGCGCGCGTCGCGACTTCTTCGCCGGTCACGCGTTGTTCCCGACCTCCACGCTGGTCGAAGTGAGCGCGCTGGTGTTTCCCGAACTGCGGGTGGAGATCGAGGCCGGCGCGCGTCTCGATCTCGATTTGCGAACTGTCGAAAAGAGGTGACCGATGTCCCATTCCTCCCCCCTCACCGCGCTTGTGCATACTCTGCGCTACGAAGCCGAAGGCATCATCAGTGTCGAGTTGCGGCCCCAAGGCGACACGGTATTCGCCCCGTTCGAAGCCGGATCGCACATTGATCTGCATCTGCCCAACGGGCTGGTGCGCAGCTACTCGCTACTCAACTCGCCGAGCGATCGAGGCCGCTATGTGGTCGGCATCCTGCGTGATCGCAACAGCCGTGGTGGTTCGGAATATGTACATGGGCAACTGCGGGTCGGCATGCAACTGCCGATTTCGGCACCGCGCAATAACTTCCAGCTCGACCTGAGCGCCAGGCACAGCGTGCTGGTAGCCGGCGGTATCGGTATCACGCCGATTTACTGCATGTTCCGCCAATTGCTGGCACTGGGAAAATCTGCCGAACTGATCTACTGCGCCCGTTCGCGGCAGGAAGCGGCACTGGTGGAAGAACTCGGCGGCCTGAGCGCCAAGGTGGTTTACCACTTCAATGACGAAAAAGGCATGCCGCCGGACCTGAGCGCCTACCTGGCAGGCCAGCCCGACGACACGCATTTTTATTGCTGCGGTCCGACACCGATGCTCGATGCCTTCGAAAGCACCTGCGAAGGCCTGGGTTATCCCCATGCGCATATCGAGCGTTTCGCCGCGGCTGAACTGCCGCCGTCCGAAGACGCGCAGAGCAGTTACAGCGTCGAGCTGAAAAAATCCGGCAAGACACTGTCGATCGAACCGGGCCTGAGTTTGCTCGATGTGTTGCTAGAGGCCGGTTGTGACATCGAGTACAGCTGTCGCGAAGGCGTTTGTGGTTCCTGCGAAACGCGGGTGCTGGAGGGTGATGTCGACCACCGTGACGGCGTGCTGACCAAAGCCGAGCGTGCCGCGAATAAATCAATGATGGTGTGCGTATCCGGCTGCAAGAGTCGGCGACTGGTGCTCGACCTGTAACACCTCTATTTCACCCATTAAACAGGCCGACTTTTTGTCGGCCTTTTTTATGCGCGTGAAGTTACAACGCACAGTTAACGTGCACTTTGGTTACCCCCGCAACCTCACGTTTCACGGGCAATACAAGGAAATGCGTTTCCTATATAAACAATTGTTTTTACTAGGTTTATTCCTGACAGGAAGTGCAATCAACACTTGGCATAGTTTCTGCTCTATATCTATCAGATTCATATGTCAGACGCCGTATTACCTATGAAACAGTAAAAATAAAAACCCACGCCACATAGCAACATTCGAACGTTTCCAGCCATTGCCACTTTAGAGGCAAGCGGAGAAGTGTTGCCGGTCACTTTGTAGCGCTCAACATTGCAGGGGAAGTCAGCATGAAGAATTACGTTATAGGTCTGGGACTGTTGATGAGCAGTTGCCTCAGCTTCGCAGGCGAACCCGGTCCTGCTGCGCCAGAGTCATCGGCCACCGCGAAAAAGCCGTTTCCGCATATCGCCTGGCGTAGCGAGGACGGCCGAAGCAGCCTGGACATCGGCGGCGCCTTGCGCACCAACTATCGCGATGAGCATTGGGACACCACCGAGAACAATGGCCGGTTTCTGTTCGACACCTTCCGTATCGATGTGCAAGCGACTTACAAGAACCTCTACAGTGATGTCGGCTACTGGTTCCAGGACGACGGTAAACGTTCCATCGATCGCGGTTTCGTTGGCTATCGCCTGAACAGCAATTCCAATCTGCAAGTGGGCGCGCCGTTCAAACCTTTCGGACTGGAACCCTACCCGCAATTCGGCTGGAGCTATCACCTGCCCTTCTTCATGGGTTACGGCGTCAGCGCCGGCACCGGTTTGAAGTACAGCTACAAGGACAAGGACTGGGACCTGCAGCTGGGGTACTTCCCGCGCATGTTGCCTTCCGACATCCGCTACTCGCCGGAGGTCGGCCGTTTCGCCGATCTCAAGGACAATGCGATTCCCTTTATCCAGTCGCGCCAGGATAACGAGAAACACAACCAGTTAAACGCACGTGTCGCGCGGACCTTTGTCAACGATGGCTGGAAAACCGAAGTCGGCGCATCGCTGGCCACTGCCCAGCTCTATAACGCCACCACCAAGGATGACGGCGACTATTGGGCCGGCGGCATCCACGCCATCATCAACGCCGGCCAATGGACCGTCAGCACCCAAGGCATTCGCTACGAATACGACCCGAAAAACCCGAGCGGCGTCAGCGACGATTCAATACTCATGGGCGGCAACGGGTTGACGCCCGCTTACCTGATTGCCGCCAAAGCCACCATCGCTTCGCTGAACGTCAGCTACGACATCCCCACGCCGAAACTGGGACAGTTGAAGAAAATCAAACTGTACAACGACTACAGCCGCATGATGAAAGACAAGAGCGGTTGGGACGACTCGCAGATGTACACCGTCGGTGCACAGTTCCTCGCGATGCCGATCATGGCGTGGGTCGACCTGACCTGGGCAAAAAACGCCAACCCCTACGGCGGTGCAGAAAATGGCACCGGGTTTACCAATACCAGTTCAACAGGCAGTAATCAGTGGTACTACCGAACGAACATCAATATCGGGTACTACTTTTGATTCACGGGTATTAGCCACTGAAGGGAGTCGATTGCTGCCCTTCCCGACCGGCAGCCGTCGGCCCACCGAAGGTCTGTCGGTCAAATGGCCCATGGGGGTGTGGGGATAAACTTTGACTCGATCCATTGTTTGAACGCGACGACCACGGCACCCGGAAATTTGGCCGATGGCCTGACCAGGTAGACCCCACCAGCGGTGTCCAATTGCCAGTCAGGAAGGACATGCAACAGCCTCCCGGCAGCAATATCACGACTCATCAACCAGTCACCTGCACCCAGTATTCCGGCATCGGCGCTGGCCGCTGCCAGTAATGATTCGCTGTCATTGGCCGTCAGGTTTCCTTTGGGAGAAACCGTCTGCAGCTCATTGCCGCGATGGAGTCTCCACTGGGGAAAAGACGCAAGGCCGCTGAAGCGAAGGCAATTGTGCCTGATCAGGTCCTGTGGCGTTTCGGGCATGCCGTGCTGTCTGATGTAAGCAGGTGAGGCACAGAGTATCCGGCGATGGTCACTCAGTTTCTTGGCGATCAACCGGTTGTCTTCCAGTTCTCCGATTCGGATCGCCGCGTCAAAACCTTCATCAATGATGTCGACCAGACGCTCGCTGTAGTCTGCGAGGATCGAGACATGCGGATGAGCCTTGAGAAACTCCGGCAGCATCGGGCCAAGCCAACGCCGGCCCATGGCTGCTGGCAATGCAAGCCGCAAGGTACCGCGGATTTCGCTGGCGCCCTCGGACGCTTGCTGCTGCGCTTCATCCATCAACTCGATGGCCGAGCGAAGGCGCTGCTCCAGCCTGGCACCTGTTTCAGTAATTCGCACCTGCCGGGTTGAGCGCTCCACGAGCCGAACGCCAAGGCGCTTTTCCATTGCGGCGAGTCGTTTCGAGACGACTGTAGGGTGTCGCTGTAATAGCCGGCCAGCCCCGACAAATGAGCCTTGCGAGGCCACGGCCAGAAACGCAGCGATTTCGTCACTGTACTGATTGTTCAGAACATCAAGATTCATGGTTTTAGAATGATCGCTCCCGATGAACGCCCCGACTCCAGGTCCGCATGCGCCAATGCTGCGTCAGCCAGAGAGTAGCTTGCCCGAACCCGAGGCTTGATAATTCCCGCACCGATGGCGGCCAACACATCCTGCGCTCGTTCCTGGTACTCGGAGGCACTCGCCGTATGGGCTGCCAACGAAGGACGTGTGAGGAACAGCGAGCCTTTGGCATTGAGTGTCGACAGTTCCACGGCTGACGGCGCACCTGATGAAGCGCCAAACGAAACCATCAGTCCTCGTGGTCGCAAGCTATCCAGGGATGCCTGGAAAGACACACGCCCTATCGGGTCATAGACGACGTCGACCATTTTACCCTCGGTGATACGAGCGACCTCGCAAGCCAGGCTGTCAGCATCGAACACCAGGACTTCATCGCATCCCGACGCCAGAGCTTTCTCGACACTGGCCTGCCTTGAAACCACGCCGATCACCGTGGCCCCCAAGTGCCTGGCCCACGGCACCATGATTTCCCCCAACCCTCCAGCCACACCGTAGAGGAGCATGGTTGTGCCGGGCCCCACAGGATAAGTGGCTTTCAACAGGTACTGTGCAGTGATGCCCTTGAACATGACGGCGGCGGCATCGTCAAATGACAGCGAATCCGGAATTTTGACCAGCCGCTCTGCCGGATAAAGCCGGGCCGAAGCATAGGAACCGATAGGTCCGGTGGCATAGGCCACGCGATCCCCTACTCGCACGTTGCTGACACCCGCCCCCACAGCTGCGATACGCCCAGCGCCCTCCAGCCCAAGTCCAGATGGCAACGCAACGGGCACCGCTCCCTTGCGCTGGGTAACGTCGAGGAAGTTGACACCTACAGCCTCTTGCTCAAGCCAAACCTCGCCTTGGCCTGGCGCTTGTTCGCCCAGTGTCTCCAGGTTCAGTACTTCAGGGTTGCCGAGCTGGTTGAACCGGATCGCAGATACCATGGTCATTTCTCCTTCAGTCAGAAGCCGTTATCAAATGAGTGGCCCCAGTGTGAGAACTGATCTGCTGATGAACAAGACGGGTTGATTGCAGGACATTAATGCACTGATTGCAGCAATATAATCGCTGATAGCACGCATTGCTACGTGGAGCATGCTGGGTTCATGTGATTATGGAGAAAGCCAACGGTTGGCTCCGAGAGTCCACTATGGGTTATGGGTTGTGGGTTGTGGATTCTGGTAACCAGGTGCAGGTGGGTCGGACACTCGCGTAGCAGTCGCCAGTCCACTTCGGTGGTCACCTGCCTGCCACCGCATCGTTGATGCCGGGCCTGCTGCACTGGAGAGCTGTAGTTCGATTATTTGGCGTTATGCCGTGGAGGTCCTGACTTTTATAAACTAATCAGCAGCTATCGTTAACGCACGACTGGTTTTCGATTACTAAACCCCCTTGTTGATTCAGCTCAACGATTTTCCGGCTCCCAGGCGTAGAAATACTCTGATTCACCGCCTCCCTTTTCGCTGGAGATTTGCCATGCTGGCAGTCACGCTGATCAATACGCTGGTGGTCATCATCACCGTAGTGATCCACTATGAATGTCTGTTACGCCTGAATGATTGGCTACCCCGGCTCAAGCTGTGGAGCCATTTCAGAATCGTAGTTGGAGTATTCGGCGCCCTCCTGGCCCACGCGATAGAGGTCTGGTGCTTTGCGCTGGTCTATTACCTGATGGTGCACTCCGGCAGATGGGGCAGCCTGACGGGCAACTTCGACGGTACGCTGATGGACTGCGTTTACTTTTCCTTTACGACGTACACGACGATCGGCTTCGGCGATATTTCGCCTGTGGGCAACCTCAAATACTTGACCGGTCTACAAGCCCTTACCGGGCTGGTGCTCATCACATGGACCGCATCCTTCCTGTTTCTGGAAATGCAGAAGTACTGGAAGCGCAACTAATCCCTTTTCTGACTCGTATCAGACTCAACTGTCGAACTGACCGTGTGCCATCAAGCCTGGTACAGACTCGATCTAGACCGCCAGAACGCAGCATGGCACCTGATACAGAACATGCTCGGTCGTGCTGCCCAAAAGCTTGTGCACACCATGGGACTGGACCCTACCCATCACGATCACATCCACGTTGTGTTCATTAGCAAACTCACTCAACACCGTGACCGGATGTCCTTCAATGAAATGTCGACGATCGGAGGGCACCCCGAACCGACCTGCCAACCCAAGGAAAGACTTTTCCAGGTCTCTGCGAAGCGCTTTGGTAAGGTCAGCAAGTGCCAGGCCGCCCATGTCCGCAAGATAAGCGGCCGAGATATCGCAGGCGTACAGCAAATGCAACTCGGCATTGCACTGCATGGCAAGACTGCAAGCCTGCTTGATGATTCGGTCATTCAGCTCGTTGTCGACGGACTCGATATCCGATACCTCGACCGCCGCTACAACCTTGCGGGGCAAAACGAAGCCGCTCCCGCCCACCAGATAGACCGGCACCGGACAGTGACGCAACAAATGCCAGTCCAACGGGGTGAAGAAGGCCCGTTTGAGCACGGACTCATGCTGAACCTCCTTGATCAACAAGTCGGGCTGCATGTCCGTGACGTGATCAATGATGTCCTGCTTGATGTCCTCGGCCCAAGCCACCTCGGTGGTTACCTCGATCCCTCTGCCACGCAAATTCTCGGCCTGAGCCTTGAACCAGTGGCGATGGTCCTGCAGGTAACGCTCCCGAGCCAGTTCTCGATCGCCTTCTTCAAGCAGCGATAACCATTTGAACGAGGGTATCAGCGCCGCGATATGCAAACTCGCGCCGCTGGTCCTGGCCAGCGCTGCCGCACGATTCATGGCTGGAGAATGGCGCAAGGCCGGGTTGATGATCAGTAACAGGCTTTGATACTGGCTCATGATAAATCTCCAGTGGAGTGGATACTCGACGCAGGCCGCCTCTGTGTAGACACCAGCGATTCGCCACCAATGTCCATGGCCGGTTCAGCATGGACGGCATGCCCCTGCAGCTGCTCGGCACTCAGAAAATCGCTGATGAACTTCTCCGCCAGAGGATCAGGCAACCAGTAGGTTTTTCTTCGATTCTAAGAGTCTGAAGCGCTCATGACTTGATTTACATCAAATCTCAAAGGCTGCGTATAGGCTCAATGGCGCATGGGAACCAACCGACGGAACGGGGTTTTCACCCGCTCGTCTGTTACGTCCACATTACTTTGAGGCAAGTTTGGCTTTGGGTGGGGTATTCGAAGCCTGGGCCTGCTGCGCCGCCTGGATCAATTGGAAGTTGCGATTGCCTAGCTCGATGTTGCGACCAACCCGCATGTTCGAGCGCGTCGCCAAGGTTTCAGCCTGCTGGTACTGCCCCTGTTGAAGACATAACACACCGAGGTAATGCAGTGTCGCGGGATTGTCCGGCTGGATAGGCAGGGCACTCTTCGCTCGGCAGCAACCGAACAAAGCGACACCCCGCACTCGCCCCGGGTGGAGTGACGAGTAAAACACCTCGCGCAGACCCCATCGCGGATTTATCCGCGATGGGGTCTGCAACCGCATAGCTACGTGCGGCCTGCAGCAAAAGCATCATGCCGTCAGGATAAAGTCCGCCTGATCGATACCTGCACTGTTAACACCGACAAGGCGAATAGTGTCCACTCCGATCCCGATCACCGTGTCCGCCCCGTCAGCCGCAATGTTCACGTTGGCAGCGAACGTCTCGCTGCTGATCCCCAGCCCCGCGATATTGAGCAAGTCCTGCCCTGCGGCCGGATCGATATCGAAGCCCTGGATCGAGTCGTTGCCGAAGCCTGCCGCAGCAAACATGAAGGTATCGTTGCCGAGGCCGCCGTTGAGCGTGTCGTTGCCCAGCCCGCCGAAGAACAGATCGTCACCCGCACCGCCGAGCAGAATGTCGTTGGCCAGGCCGCCCAGCATGGTGTGGTTTGCCGCCGCTGCATCGTAGGCCAGCTCACTGCCGCTGCCCTCGGCGTTCGCCTGCAAACCCGCGGCCGCATATTGGCCGTTCAGCGCGAACTGCGACACATGCGCACCGTCGCTCACGCTCAACATGCCGCCGGTGCCTGTGTCATTCGCTGCATAGGTGATCTGCGTATTGGCACCGAACGCAACATCGCCAAATTCCAGCTTGTCACCCGCAGTAAAACCGCTGACGCTGCCACTGAACGCCGCCGACATATCGAGCTTGAGCGTGCCTGCCGCGCCGCTGTCAAACGTCACATGTTGATCGGAGGCAGCAGCGAATTCGAGCATCGCCGAACCGCTGATAGTCGCGCTTCCCGCACCACTTACATCTGCGTGGATGGTGATATTGCCATCGTTCGCCCACAGGCTACCGCTGTTGAGGAGCGCACTTTCAATCACCAATCCGCCGCTGCCGCTGGCTTGCAGCACGCCCGTATTGGTGACGGCGCTGCTACCGGTATCGATCACCAGCGCATTGACGCCGCTGGCAAGGATCAGGCCCGAGTTGACCAGCATCATCTGCCCCGCTCCCAACTGACCGGCACCCGAGATGGTGTTGTCGGCATTGGTGAGCACCGTGTCCGCGCTGCCGCCGAAAATCACGTTTTGCGCGTTGTCGGATAGCAGCACCTGGCCGCCACCGGTCAAGGTCGCGCCACGGAACAGAATCTCAAGGTTGGTCGAGCTGCCGGTGGAGCCGAGTTCGATGGTGCCGCTGTTATGGATGCTGCCACCGAACGGCATGATCGCGCCGTCGGCAATGGTGAGGGTACCGGCGTTGTTGGTGATCGGGTCCACATCGAACTGGAAGTTCGCTTCGCTCAAGTTCGCTGCATCGACACCTTTCAGGGTGATCGTCTGGCCGGAGCTTATGCTGACCAGTGCATTGCCATTGGCGTCGTTAGTGATGCTCAAGTCAGCAAAACCGGTGACACCCGTGAAGCCGATCATGTCGATCTTGTCTGCCATGGCATCGAAACTGTAGATCTGATTGTTGCCGATCGGCTGGGCGAAGACGAAGGTGTCGGCACCGGACGAACCGGTCAGGTTGTCGTCAGCGGACAAGGCGAAAATCGGCGTGCCGGGGGCAAAGGCCTCGACGTTATTGAATACATAGGAACTGCCCACACAGCCGTCGGCGTTAGTCCAGGTCATGTTGATGTGGAGTACCGCAGCGCCCGCGAAGCCTTCTGTTGTTGTCACTGTCAATGCTCCGGGATCGCTGGTCTGCACGGTCCAGGTGCCGTCGCCGTTGTTGATTCCGGCGTTTAGAGTCCAATTTGACGGAACGTCGGCAATTGTGACAACAAAGCTATCGCTCAGGCCTGCCGATGGATCAGCAATCGCAAGGTTTATTGCTTCTCCGGACACTCCCGCAGGGTAAGTCAGGCTAATGCTTGTTGCAGCACTAACGTTGCCTGCCGCGTCCATAGCCGTGACAAATAGCGTCTTGGTACCCGTAAACTTGCCAGTCAAATCAATATTGGCGAATTGACCGCCGGTATTGGTCGTTCCGGTCCCAATTTCTGTGTCGCCGGCGCCAAACACGCCATTGCCATTGTCCAGGTAAACCTTAATGAATGAATTAGCTTCGGCGCTCCCTGAAAGCTTATGGTTTGTACCGGAGTTGTTGTAAGTCAGCCCAGTCGGTGACGCTGGCGGTGTTGTATCAATCGGAGTTTCAACGACGTTCTGCACGTTTACCGTAATCGTCTGCGTATCGATTCCGCCACTGGCGTCGGCCACCTGAACATCCACAACGTAGGCGTTGTCGCCATCGGTACCACCGACATCCTGGGGATTCTCGTAATCGGGCGCCGAATTGAACGTCAGCACCCCGCTCGAACTGATCGAGAACTTGCTGAAGTCCGTCCCGGCCGTATTCAGGAGCGAGTAGCTCAGCGTCTGCGCCGGCAAATCAGCATCGGTCGCCGCCACCGTCGTGACCGCCGAGGCGTTCTCCGTCACGTCGATCGAAGCCGTCGCACCGCCACCGTTGGAAGTGATCGTCGGTGAGTCGTTGCTGCCGGCGATATGCACGGTGACCGAAGTGAGGGTGCCGTCGGCACTGCTCACCGCGAAGGTGTCGGTGTAGGTGGTACCGGCGGCGAACTCGTTGTGGGCGGAACTGGCGACGTAGGTCCAGGCACCGCCGGTGCCGATGGAGAACTGGCCGTAGCTGCCGGCGGTGTCGGTTTGCGCGACGAAGGTTGCGGCGCTGTCGACGTCGCTGATGGTCAGGGTGCCGGCGGTGGAAATGTCGACGGCGGCATTGGTCTCGGTGAGGTTGGCGATGTCGGCGGACAGCACGGCGGCATCGTTGGTGCCGAGGATATGCACGGTGACCGAAGTGAGGGTGCCGTCGGCACTGCTCACCGCGAAGGTGTCGGTGTAGGTGGTACCGGCGGCGAACTCGTTGTGGGCGGAACTGGCGACGTAGGTCCAGGCACCGTCGGTGCCGATGGAGAACTGGCCGTAGCTGCCGGCGGTGTTGGTTTGCGCGACGAAGGTTGCGGCGCTGTCGACGTCGCTGATGGTCAGGGTGCCGGTGGTGGAAATGTCGACGGCGGCATTGGTCTCGGTAAGGTTGGCGATGTCGGCGGACAGCACGGCCGCATCATTGGTGCCGAGGATATGCACGGTGACCGAAGTGAGGGTGCCGTCGGCACTGCTCACCGCGAAGGTGTCGGTGTAGGTGGTGCCGGCGGCGAACTCGTTGTGGGCGGAGTTGGCGACGTAGGTCCAGGCACCGCCGGTGCCGATGGAGAACTGGCCGTAGCTGCCGGCGGTGTTGGTTTGAGCGACGAAGGTTGCGGCGCTGTCGACGTCGCTGATGGTCAGGGTGCCGGTGGTGGAAATGTCGACGGCGGCATTGGTCTCGGTAAGGTTGGCGATGTCGGCGGACAGCACGGCCGCATCATTGGTGCCGAGGATATGCACGGTGACCGAAGTGAGGGTGCCGTCGGCACTGCTCACCGCGAAGGTGTCGGTGTAGGTGGTGCCGGCGGCGAACTCGTTGTGGGCGGAGTTGGCGATGTAGGTCCAGACACCGCCGGTGCCGATGGAGAACTGGCCGTAGCTGCCGGCGGTGTTGGACTGCGCCTGGAAGCTTTCCGGGCTGTCGATATCGCTAATGGTCAGGCTGCCGCCGGTGGTCAGCGGAGCATTGGTTTCGCTCAGCGTAACGCTGGCCGAGGACAGCACGGCGGCGTCGTTGCTGCCGGTGACAGTGATAGTCACCAGTTGGGTGTCCACGCCGCCCAGGCCGTCGCTGACTTGCACCGTAAACACATCATTATGACTCTCGCCCGCCTTCAACGACTGCACCGCACTGGCGACACCATCGGCGCCATTGGCCAGCGTGTAGGTCCACTGGCCGGTGCTGTCCACGGCGATCGAACCGTAGGTGCTTGTTGACGGGCCATTGATGGTCCAGGTCGCCGTGGCATCGTGATCGATGTCGGCCGAGCTGAACTGGCCATTCACGCTGAGCGTGCCGTCTTCCTGCACCGCACCGGCAGCATTGCCCGTCGCGAAGCTGAGCACGGGTGCGTCATTGCTGCCGGTAATGGTGACGGTCACCAGCTGGGTGTCCACGCCACCCAGGCCGTCGCTGACCTGCACCGTAAACACGTCATCGTGGCTCTCGCCGGCCTTCAGCGACTGCACCGCACTGGCAACGCCATCGGTGCCATTGGCCAGCGTGTAGGTCCACTGGCCGGTGCTGTCCACGGCGATCGAACCGTAGGTGCTTGTTGACGGGCCATTGATGGTCCAGGTCACCGTGGCATCGTGATCGATGTCGGCCGAGCTGAACTGGCCAGTCACGCTGAGTTTGGTATCTTCCTGCACCGCGCCGGTATCATTGCCCGTCGCGAAGCTGAGCACCGGCGCATCGTTGTTGCCGGTGACGGTGATAGTCACCAGTTGGGTGTCGACGCCGCCGAGGCCGTCGCTGACCTGCACGCTGAACACTTCGTTGTGAGTCTCGCCAGACTTCAGTGATTGCACCGCACTGGCGACACCATTGGTGCCATTGGCCAGCGTGTAAGTCCACTTGCCGGTGTTGTCCACGGCGATCGAGCCGTAGATGCCCGTATCCGTACCCGCAATGCTCCAGGTCGCCGTGGCATCGTGATCGATGTCGGCCGAGCTGAACTGGCCAGTCACACTGAGTTTGGTGTCTTCCTGCACCGCGCCGGCATCATTGCCCGTCGCGAAGCTGAGCACTGGCGCATCGTTGCTGCCGATAATGGTGATGGTGACGGTCTGCGTCGCCGAGGCTGCGTTGCCCGCGCCGCTGTCGTCGGTGGCCACCACGGTGTAGGAGAAGCTGATGGTTTCACCGGCGCTCAGGAAGTCCAGGTTCTCGCTGCTGCTGTAGGTCCAGCCGGCCTGATCGACCGAGAAACCGGCGACCAGCGCCGCAGCCTGCGCCGCGCCGAGGGTACCGCCACTCCACACGAGGTCGTCGTTGGCGCTCTGGCTGACCGTCACCGTGTCGCTGCTGTCCAGATCGGCAAAGCTCAGCACCCCGCTGTCGCTCAGCGTGGCCGCGCCGTTGCCTTCGTTCATCGCCCCGGTCGTGTCGTCGATGGTCAGCGTCGGCCGGTCGTTGGTGCCGGTCAGGGTAATCGTCACTTCCTTGGTCACCGCCGCCCCGAAATCGTCGGTCAGCGTCACCGTGAACACTTCGGTCTTGGTCTGGCCCTCGGCCAGGTACTGCGCCGCACTGTTGTTCAGCGTATAGGTCCAGCCCACGCTGCCCGCAGCGTCGTCCGTGCTCTCGTCGCTGACATTGGCCACCAGCGTACCCAGCGCACCGGCCGGCGCGCTCACGCTGGCCACATGTGCGTCATCGGCCAGGTCCACGTCGCCGAAGGCGAAGCTACCGCTGGCCACCGTGGTGCCGTCTTCGGTCACCGCACCGCTTTCGACCTCTGCCGCCGCCACCGTCGGCGCGTCATTGGTGCCCGTGATGGTGACGGTCACATTCTGCGTTACCGACGAGCCATGACCATCGCTGATGGTGACCAGGTAAGTTTCGGAGACTGTCTGTCCCTGGGCCAGGTACTGCGCCGCCGCATTGCTAAGGTTGTACGTCCATTGCACCGAACCGTTGGCCGCGTTCGCTGCTTCGCTTACCGCCGAGAGCTCGAACGTACCAAGATGAGTAGCGTTGCCCGCCGCCGGCGCGAACGTCGCCGTGTGCGTGTCGCTCAGGTCGATGTCATTGAAGGTAATCGTGCCGCTGGCCGTCAGCGAGTCGGTCGTGCTCGCAGTGGTGTCGGCGTCTTCGGTCACTATGCCGGCCTGCGCGCCGATGCAGATCGTCACACCATCATTCACGCCCGAAAACTGCACTGTCGCGGTGGCCCAACTGAGCGTTCCATTGCCGAGACGCATCGCATAGGTAAAGCTGTCCGTCAGGAGCTCGCCAGTCGCAAGCGCCTGGAGTTGTGCCTTGAAAGCCTCTGAAAAAGTAGCGGCGTCGTAGCCGACCTTACCGTCCGAGGTGATCCAGATCTTTGCACCATTCTCGCTGGTGTCAGTGCTCGTCGCCTCAGCCCTCGCCGTATCCTGGACCAGGAGGTCGGCCGGAGCAGAAACCTTGGTGGCAGTAGAAAGACTGTCCGCGTTATCGAGTGACCAGAGTGTCTTCGCGCTGCCGCCGAGGTCATTGGACATGACGTCCCAATACACGACCCCCAGCAGATTTTCAGTGGTGGTATAGACGTCATCCTTCGCCTGCGGCGTGTTGGAAAATGAAGTAACGGTTCCGCCGCTGGTAGTTGTGGTGCTAGCCATGTCTTTCTCCCATGAATGTCTCTCTGAGCAAAAAACCGCTGTGGACCGCTAACAGCCACAAGCCGATTCTTCCTCAACCCACGAACACTTCACTCCACCGGTACCAGCCGGCTGGCCAGCAGCTTCACGCCCACCCCGACCCTGCCGCCCTGCGGCTCAATGCGCACGATTTGTCCTTGCGCCTTGAACTTCATGGGGCCGCCGGGGGTGTCGAGTTCGATCTCGAAGTCAATCAAGCTACCCACCTGCTGCTCGCTTTCGGTTTCGAAATACAAACCGGAGGCGCTGATGTCACGGGTGACACCGCTGCCCCCGCCGGTCAGTTGCAGCGACAGGGTGACTTGTTCACGGGGCTCAATTCGGTGTGCGTCTTTCATGGCTGCAGTCTAAAAACGACCGCTGTTTTTTACATGAGTGCGCTATCCCTTTTTTTCTGGGAGTCAATCACCCATGAAAACAGTGTTTTACGGGACAAATGTCATGGGAGGGGGTGCCTGAAGCGCTATAGAAAAAAGCTACGGGTTGCAACGATTGCTATCATGATCAGCTAACACAACCCGCCTAAAGAGGCAGCGACCCGCATGCCAATTCAAGTCCAGTTAGTCGCTCTACCGCTCGTGGCCTGGGGCCTTGAGCGTCTGGTGGAAAGCGCTCAACCGAGGTTGATGCTGGCGGGCTCGGCGGCGTCGGTGGCGGAGTACCTGCTTTCACTGCACCCATGCGCGCCAGATGTGGTGGTGCTGGACCTGGACAGCGAGGACTGTATCGAGTCGCTGGCCGAATTGCACAACCGGACCAAAGCCAGGATTCTGGTAGTGACAGGGTCGAGCGACGTGGCGCTGCATGACCGTGCGGTGCTGGCGGGCGCACGTGGCGTGGTGGATAAGCGGGAGTCGGCATCCGCCTCGACATTGCTCAAAGCCATAGAAAAAGTGCATGACGGCGAACTCTGGATTGACCGCAATGCGACCAGCCGTATCTTCCTTGAACTGGCGCGCAAGAAAACCGAGCGCGATATAGACCCGGAGCAACACAAAATCGCCAAGCTGACGCGCCGCGAACAGCAAACCATTGCATCGCTGGCCAGCGACCCCTCAGCCCCTGGCAAGTTGGTGGCCGAGAAACTGCACATCAGCGAGCACACGCTGCGCAACCATTTGACATCGATCTACAGCAAGCTGGGCCTGACGAACCGCGTAGATCTGTACGCCTACGCACACAAGTATGGGCTTTCCACAGCCGACTGAGGACTGTGGCCCTACGTGGTTCCACCTTGTCAAAAAACAAGTGTTGACTCCTCTGACAGCCTGGTGAAACCAGAGAGGAGTTCGCAGGCGGCCGATGAGCCCGTGCCCAATGAGATTTCGGGCACCCTGTTACAGGCTTTGTAGTGGCTAAATCGTGATAAGCAGGCAAGTCGATCACTCCCAAGCGAGATGGGTGTGGTCCGGACCAGGCTCGCACATCCCGCAGCCCTGCCATACTGTTCAACATGACCAGTGCAACTTTCCGCTTCTACGAGGAGCTCAACGATTTCCTGCCGGCCGAACGGCGGCGGCAACCCTTCACCTGCCAGTGCGCGCAAGGGGCGACGGTCAAGCACATGATCGAGGCGCTCGGCGTGCCGCACACCGAGGTCGAACTGGTGCTGCTCAACGGCGAGTCGGTGGGCCTGGAGCGGGTGATCCTCGACAGTGACCGGCTGGCGGTGTATCCCAAGTTCGAAGCGCTGGACATCAGCCCGCTGCTCAAGGTTCGTGCGCAACCTTTACGGGTGCTGCGCTTCGTCGCGGATGCGCACCTTGGCGGGCTGGCCAGCCTGCTGCGCATGAGCGGCTTCGACACCCTCTACGACAATGCCTTCGAGGATGGCGAGATCGCCGAGATCGCTGCACAACAAGGCCGCATCGTGCTGACCCGCGACCGCGAACTGCTCAAGCGGCGAATCATCAGCCACGGCTGTTATGTGCATGCCCTGAAACCGTCGCTGCAACTGCGCGAATTGTACGAGCGCCTCGACCTGGCGCGTAGCGCGCGGCCATTCAGCCTGTGCCTTCATTGCAACCTGCCGCTGCACGAAATCAGCCTGGAACTGGCCCGGACGCAGGTGCCGCCACGCATTGGCGTCCTCTATTCACGCTTCCTGCGTTGCGACGCCTGCCAACGGGTTTACTGGGAGGGTTCGCACTGGCGCGGTATGTGTGCATTGCTGGCACCGCTGCTGAACCGATAGCCGCCAGCCCTTGGCGGGGAAACAAAATAACAAAATTGCCATGTGCTCCCTTCGTTCCTTCTTGCGTCGCACTGTTCATTGCCCGTTCTTGTACGTCTGGAGTTTCCCCAATGCCCTCGCCTCATTCCTTGCCCGCTGCGTTGCTGGGCCTGGCCCTCGTTTGTCCGGCCATGACCGCGGCTCAGGGCCTGGAGCTGGGGCAAGTGCTGATTGGCGCCGAGGACCAGAGTGACGAAGACCAGGGGATCGAAGACGCCAGGGCCCGGCTGGCCCAGGTTCCCGGCGGCACCAACCTGGTCGACATGCGCCGTCCGTTGCAGGGCCGCGTGGCCAGCAATCAGGATGTGCTGGCTTACCAGCCGGGGATCTATGCCCAGTCGGCGGGCAACGAAGGGGTGAAGATCTCGATCCGCGGATCGGGCATCAACCGTGCACCGGGCGCCCACGCCTCGGGGCTGTACACCCTGCTCGACGGTCTGCCGCTGACCGGCCCCGGCGGCACGCCCTATGAATTGCTGGAACCGCTGTGGCTCGATCATGTGGAAGTGCTGCGCGGCGCCAACGGGTTCGACCGGGGTGCCCTGGCCTTGGGCGGGGTCATCGATTACGTCAGCCATACCGGCTACGACGCGCCGAAGTTGCAGGTACGCTACGCAACGGGCAGTCACGGCTATCAGCAGCGCCAGATCAGTTCAGGGCAGGTGCTCGGCGCCTTCGATTACTACGTGGCCATGACCGACGCCAACGCCGACGGCTACCAGGACCACACGGCCAGCGAGAGCCAGGGTGTCATCGCCAACTTCGGTTATCGCTTCAACGCCAACCTGGAAACACGCTTCTACCTGCGCCACCGCCAGACCGACAACGACCTCGCGGGACGGGTGACCAAGCACTCCATCGAGCATGACCCACGGGCGGCCAACCCGGTCTACGTGGCGCGGGACGACCGCCGCGACGAGCCGGGCAGCACCTTTATCGGCAACAAGACCACCTGGTACATCGATGACGATTCGAGCATCCAGACCGGCCTTGTCTACCACGACTATCCCATGGACTTGAGCGAGGGTCCCAACCGCCTGAAGGTGGCGTACACCGACGTCAGCGGCACGTTCGACTACAAGCGTCGCGACACGCTCTGGGGGCTGCAAAGCCAAAGCACCCTGGGCCTGCGAGTGACCAAACACCTGCCCAACGCCGGTGCCAGCGAGTTCGTGCGCATCCCCACCGGCAACACCGCCGGTTATGCACCGGGCACACTGATTCGCAACTTCACCTACCAGGGCTCGGACACGGTCCTGCATGCCGGCAATGACCTGGAGATCGCCGACGACCTGTGGCTGACCACCGGCCTCGCCGCGATCTACACCCGCCGGGAAAGCGCTGTCACTTACCCGCAAGAAGGTGGCAAGACCAGTCTGCACGACTGGGACTACGCCCCGCGCGTGGGCCTGCGCTACCAACTGACACCAGACCTGCAACTGTTCGGCAATCTCAGCCGCTCGGTCGAGGCACCGCACCCGTGGTCGCTGATCTATAGCTCGAACATCCGATTCCCCGCAGGCAGCGGCGTCGCCACGGGCGCCCAGCGCCAACCAATCACGCTGCAAAACCAGACCGCCACTACCCTGGAAATCGGCGGCCGCGGTGACAGCACGCTGGGGCAGTGGAGCCTGGCCTGGTACTACACCCAGGTGCGCCATGAACTGCTTTCGGTGTTGCCGGACGCCAACGCCACCACGCCCTACGAGCTCAACGCCAGCCCCACCGTGCACCAGGGCGTGGAAGCCAGCCTGCTGAGCCCCCTCTGGTCGCCGGAGGATGGCGGCCAATTGAGCCTGCGCCAGAGCTATACCTTCAGTGACTTCCACTACCGCGACGATGAGCGCTTCGGCGACAACCGCCTGCCGGGCCTGCCGATGCACTATTACCAGGGCGAACTGCGCTACGACTGGCCACAAGGCTTTTTCGCCGCGGTCAACACGCAATGGGTGTCCAAGGTCGCGGTCGATTACGCCAACAGCTACTACGCCGATCCCTACGCCATATTCGGCGCCACACTGGGCTACAACGCGCCCAAGGGCGACTGGCAGACCTGGCTGGACCTGCGCAACCTGACCGACAAGCACTATGCCGCCACGGTCACACCCGGCTACGACGACAAAGGGCTGGACGCGGCACGATCCACCCCAGGCGAGGGCATGGCGATGTACCTCGGGGTGTCGTGGAGCCTGCTCTGAGGCCTGATTGACACACCGTACGTCATCCGGAATGAGCAGATCGATGCCGCCTCAGACCTCAAAGTCGGTGGACAGCGCCAATGCTTTCCACTCACTCAGTTCCGTCTCTACAAAACGGTTTTTCGCCTCGATTCGCGCCAGGGTGTCACTGCCCAGCGCCAGGCGTTGTGGCGGTTTCGGGGCGTTGACCAGTGCGAGCATCGCTTCAGCAAACTTCACCGGATCCCCTGGCTGCGCATGGTTGGCGCCTTCGGCGAACTGGCGCATCTTGCCGACGGTTTCCTCATAGTCCGGCAGTTCCAGGGCGGTCTTGATCAGCGACTGCTCGTCCAGGAAATCGGTGCGGAAGAACCCGGGCTCGACGACTGTCGCATGGATGCCCAAGGGCGCCAGTTCCTGATGCAGCGCTTCGGTAATGCCCTCTACCGCAAACTTGGTGGAACCGTAGACGCCCCAGCCCATGTAGGCCTGATAACCGCCAATCGACGAGATGTTGATGACGTGACCGCTACGCTGGCGACGCATGTGCGGCAGTACCGCGCGGGTGACGTTGAGCACGCCGAACACGTTGGTGGCGAACAGACGTTCCGTCTCGCTGGCACTGGTTTCCTCCACCGCGCCGAGCACCCCGAAACCGGCATTGTTGATCAGCACGTCAATGCGCCCGAAACGCTTGATGCCTTCGGCGACCGCCTGATGGGCTTCTTCCTCGCGGGTGACATCCAGCCGCACGGCCAGCAGGTTCGGGTGATCACCCAGGCGATCGGTGATGTCTTGTGGATTGCGGGCGGTGGCAATGACCGCGTCGCCGGCACGCAGGGCGTGTTCTGCGATGAGGGTGCCAAAACCACGGGAAGCGCCAGTAATGAACCAGGTACGCATTTCAACTCCTCCTGTCAGCGACCCAAGCGTTATTGCCGGGCCTTCTCGATGAGTTGATGCCACTTTAAGGCTGTGCTACTGATGTGATAATCCCAGCAATTTTGCATGACTTTGTGAAAGGCGCTCACAAATGAAATCCCCCTCCACTGCTGACCTGTCGATCTTCCTGTGCATCGCCCAGCACCTGAACTTCAGTCGTGCGGCGGTGGAACTGGGCCTCACGCCCTCGGCCTTGAGTCACTCATTGCGCGCCCTGGAGAATCGCCTGGGCGTACGCCTGTTCAACCGCACCACTCGTAGCGTGGCCTTGACTGACGCCGGGGAACGCCTTTACACCCGACTGAAACCGGCCTTCCGTGACATCGATGATGCGCTGGAAGACCTCAATAACTTTCGCGACAAGCCCTCAGGCAACCTGCGCATCACCGCAGGTCGACAGGCATGCGAGTTGGTGCTGCTGCCGATCGTCAGCCAGTTTTTGCAGGTGTATCCGGACATCCGGCTGGAGATCGTCGAGAGCGACGCACTGGTGGACGTGGTGGCCGGCGGCTTTGACGCGGGGGTACGCTTTGGCAACCGCCTGGAAGCCGACATGGTTTCACTGCCCATCGGGCCGAACATGCGTTCGGTGGTCGTGGGCTCACCGGCATTCTTCGAACAGCATGTGGCACCACGCAAACCAGAAGACTTGCATGGCCTGCCGTGCATCCGCCATCGCTTCCCCAGCGGCGCGATGTACCGATGGGAACTCGAACGCGGCGCGATCACCCAGGAAATCGAAGTCAGCGGCCCGCTCACGCTTGGCGATGTCAGCCTGATGATCGGCCCGGCATTGCAAGGTGTGGGTTTGGCCTATGTGTTCGAGGACATGGTCAGCGGGTATCTGGCCGATGCCCGGTTGGTCCAGGTGCTGGCCGATTGGTGCCCCTACTATCCGGGTCTGCACCTGTATTACCCCAGTCGCCGTCATGTGCCCGCAGCGCTCAAGGCATTCATCGAATTTGCCCGCGCCGCCCGCCAGCCCAAAACGTAACCGCGCGTGACGACTAAGCTTTTGTAACGCCACTTCGTCCCTCAAGGAGATCTCCATGAGCGCCGCCCTGTCCGAACTCGATGCCGCCCTGCCCGGCCTGACCCGCAAGATCCGCGTGCTGGATGCCCTGTCCTGGCCGGACGGCGTCGAGGAAGACTTCCTGGCGAAATGGCGCGGCGGGCGGGCCGAGTTACCCAAGGTCGAGTTGCAGCCCCGCGAGCACAGCGCCGACATCGCCGCCCTGGAAACCTTTATCACCCAGTGCGATGTGGGGCATCCGGCCGGGAATTTCCTCGCCATGACCGCCCGTAGCTATGCCACCGCCGGGCACATGCTGGAGGCCATTGGTACTCCCGCCTTTACCCAATATTCGTCAGCGCTGTACCGGCGCCCGGACTTCTACTACACGCGCTTGCAACTGAGCATGCTCGACGCGGCCCGGTTCTTCCTCAAGACCACCGACGCCCTGCTGGGCGGTGCGCGGATTCCACCCTGCCCGGCCGAGATCCCGGCCAAGGTGTTCGCCGCCTGGATTCAACCGGAACTGGATCGCTTCTTCGGCGCCAGCCAGATCACGGTCGTGCTCGATCCGAACCTGGCCGCCAAGGCCATCGCCGGATCGAGCCGCATTCGCCTGCGAGCCAGCGCGCTGTTCTCGGAACTGGACAAGCATCAACTGTTGCAACACGAGGCCTTCGTGCATGTCGCCACGGCACAAAACGGCGCGCGCCAGCCCAACCTCACAAGCCTGGGACTGGGGGCGCCCCGTACGACCCAGACCCAGGAAGGCATTGCCACCCTGGCCGAACTGTTCACCGGCAGCATGGACATCAACCGCCTGCGTCGCCTGGCCCTGCGCGTGCTCGCCGTCCAGCAGGCGCTGGAAGGTGCCGACTTCATCCAGGTGTTCGAAGGTTTTCTGGCGGCCGGGCAGACAGAAGAGGAATCCTTCCGCTCGACCCAACGGGTGTTCCGCGGCGCCGACCTGCGGGGTGGTTCGGCGTTCACCAAGGATGCCGCTTACCTGACCGGGTTGCTCGGTGTCCACACCCTGCTGCGTATCGCAATTCGCGATAACCGGCCGGAACTGGTCGGGCATCTTTTTGCAGGGCGCCTCAGCCTGGCTGACACCGTGCGCCTGGCGCCTCTTTTCGAATCCGGCTGGCTCAAGGGGCCGGTCTATCTTCCGGCCTGGGCCAGCGACCTGCGTCTGCTGGCCGCCAACCTGGCCTTCTCGGCCTTCATCGCCCAGATCAAGCTGGATGTGCTGGACCTGAAGGTGTTCATGGCATTCGCCGAAGAGCACGAAAGCGATGCCAGCGCCCAGTGATCGAGGCGCAATTTTCCAGGCATCCTTGACTCTTCGAATCAACTGCTACCATTAGAAAGCGGTGTCGAGGCCGGGCTCTGTGGCTTGCAAAGTCGGCTTCACCTGCCAGGGATTGATCCACTCATTTCAAGCCTGCCTGACCCCATGGGGGGTGCAATGCACAATCCATTACTTTACGCGTTGTCGGCCGTACTGTTTTTGAGCGGATCTTCGTGCCTGGCACTGGGTTCGGATGGGACCGCTGCCGCACCAGCCCCGGTTCCGGCGCCCGCCGCCGCCCCCGCACCGGCAAGCGCGGCCACTACAGCGCCGGCCGCCCCGGTGACCAAGGATCCGGTATTTACCCAGGAACAGCTGGATCAGATGCTGGCGCCCATTGCGCTTTACCCGGACCCACTGTTTGCACAGGTACTGATGGCCACCACTTACCCCGGGGAAGTTGGCGAGGCGGTCAGCTGGTCCAAAGCTCACCCGGACGCCAAGGGCGACGATGCGGTCAAACAGGTGGCGAACCAGCCCTGGGATCCGAGCGTGCAGGCACTGGTCGCCTTCCCGCAGGTTCTGGCATTGCTGGGACAGGATCCCGTCTGGGTCCAGCGCCTGGGTGATGCTTTCCTGGCGCAGCCCGACGATCTCATGGAAAGCGCGCAACGCTTACGGCGCCAGGCACAGGCAGCCGGCAATCTGCAGAGCAACCAATATCAGAACGTGACGATCCAGAATGTCCCGGCGCCGGCACCGGCGACCACGACTGCGGCACCGGCTCCAGCCCCTGAAGCGGCCCCGGCCAGCAACTCCACCATCATCATTCAGCCTGCCGATCCGCAAGTGGTGTACGTCCCCACGTATAACCCGACGACCACCTACGGCACCTGGCCCTACCCGGCGTCACCGCCCGCGTACTATCCACCGCCACCGGCCTATTACCCTGGCCAGGCCCTGATGGCCGGACTCGCGTTTGGTGCCGGTGTGGCGATCATTGGATCGTTGTGGGGTGAATGTGACTGGGGCAATAACGACGTCGACATCGACGTCAATCGCTACAACAACATCAATGCCAACAACCGGATCACCAATAACAAATGGCAGCACAACCCGGTGCACCGCAATGGCGTGCCCTATCGAGACAATGTGAGTCGCGCACAGTACGGCCGCCAACTGAACGGCGCCAGTCAGCGTGAAGCCTATCGCGGGGACAATGCCCAACGCGCCCAGGCCCGTGAAAATGCCCGCACCTCAATGGACAGGCACGGTATCGAACGACCAGCCACCAGCAACCGCGAAGCCCGTGATCAAACGCGCAAACTCCAGTCCGGAACTTCGGGCGACAATCGGTTACAGGCCGGTGCAGACAGGCCCAAGGCAGCTGATAGAAGCCAGGGTACCGCCAGAAACACCCGGGAAAATCAGCAGCCCAGGAGAGAGACCCAGCAGGCCAGGAACCAGAGCACCCAGTTGAATCAGCGCAGAGAAGGCTCCGCGCAGACGCGGCAAGCGACGAATAAACGGCCCGCCGCCAGTGCCGGCAGTGCCCGCAACAATGCGTTCGCCGGCGCTCGTTCACCGTCCCAGGCCAACGTCCAGGCCAATCGTGGCCGGGCCAGCCAGGCATCCGCCCAACGCCCCAGTGCCTCGCGATCGGCCGGTCACCAGGTCAGCCGGCCGTCCAATCCACCAGCGCGTCAAAGGGGGGGCCGTCGTTGAAAAACCATCCTCGATTGAAGGGACTCACGGGCTTGCTCCCTCATGTCCTGGCGATAGCCGCCGGCTTGTTGTGGTCGTGCATGGCGACGGCACAGCAGGCCTTTCCAACCCCGGAAAAGGCAGCACAAGCCTTTGTCGAAGCACTGGGCACCGAACACTCCGACCAGGCACGCCTGACCGAGCTGCTGGGCAGCGACTGGCACAGCTACATCCCCCGCGAAGGCGTGCAGCGCGAAGATGTGGATGCGTTCTTGCAGCAATACCGCGAGCAACACCACATTGAAAACACCAGCGACCGCAAGGCGATCCTGGCGGTTGGCAGCAAGAACTGGACACTGCCCATCCCCATGACCAAAGCCGCGGACGGTTGGCGCTTCGACATGAAGGCCGGCAGTGCCGAGATCCGCGCACGTCAGATCGGCCGCAATGAACTTGCCGCAGTGCAATCGGTGCTGGCCTATCACGATGCCCAGATGGACTATGCGTCGGTGGATCGAGACGATGACGGCGCACTCGAGTATGCGCAGAAAATCTTCAGCACCCCCGGCAAGCACGACGGACTCTATTGGGCCGAAGACGACAGCGACCAGATCAGCCCGTTGGGGCCTTCGTTCGGCAAAGCCATTGCCGACGAAGAGTGGCATGGTTACCGCTTCCGCATCCTTCATGGCCAGGGTCCTTCGGCACCGGGCGGCGCCTACAGCTACCTCATCGGTGACAAGATGAGCCGGGGCTTTGCGCTGATCGCCTGGCCGGTGAAGTACAACGACACCGGCGTGATGAGTTTCATGATCAGTCATGAAGGACAGGTGTTCGAGAAAGACTTGGGCCCCGGTGGTGAAAAACTGGCGCTGGCGATGAAGCGCTTTGATCCGGATGACAGCTGGAAAGAGGTGGCTGAAGATCAGGAGTAGCAGGCGTGACCTGCTACAAGCCTGCGGAACGATTGAAAGCAGTTATCTGATCGACAGGACGAATCGGTCTTCGCCCCCCATGTTGTCGTGACAGGAGGGTTGCTCAAGCTTGAATCCGCACCGATCCAGTACTTTTCTGGAGCCGGCGTTTTCCCTGAAGGCATACGCAACCAGTTGCGCAAGTCCCCAGTGCATCCGTGCCGCCTGGATCAGGTGCCTCAGCGCCAGTGTTGCCAGCCCCTGGCCGCATGCGCGCTGAGCAATCCGATAGCCCACCTGCGCAGACCCCGTCGATGAGTCGATGCTTTTCAGATTGGCTCGTCCGACGATTCTTTGGCGGCAATCCTCGATGACAAAGGGGTGCCAGGCGCCGATGGCAAAATCGGACAAATAGCTTTCGATGTGATCGGCGACACCCTGCAACGAGTAAAAAGAAGGGGCGCGCGCATCGATATGGGATTCGAACCATTCACGGTTCTGGATTTCAAAAGCCAGCAACGCTTGAGCGTCAGTCATTTTCAGCTCGCGTACGCTAAATGATTCCATTCATCACCGCTCCTGTGTTTTGTGCCGAATGGGCTCGAGTCTATCTCATACCTGAACAACCTGGCCGGGGCGAGGCCTCCCCTTCTCGAGCCCGAGCGGCTTGCACAATACATATGGAAAAACGTATATTCGAATAACCATATGTATCGAGCCACGCCAATGCTCAATCCTGCCGCCGTATTCAAATGTCTGGCCGACGAAACCCGCGCCCGGGCCACTTTGCTCATCACTCGTGAAGGCGAGTTATGCGTGTGTGAGCTGGTCTGCGCCCTGGACGACAGTCAGCCTAAGATTTCCCGCCATCTCGCCCAGCTTCGCGGCTGCGGCCTGCTTCTCGACCGCCGCCAGGGGCAGTGGGTGTATTACCGGCTCAACCCCGATCTGCCCGCGTGGGTTCGCGACGTTCTCGAGACAACGTTGCTGGCAAACGCCGACTGGCTTGCGGGCAACAGCACTCGCCTTGCCGCGATGGGCGACCGTCCGCTCAACACTTCCGCCTGCTACTGACCCTTCATTCATCGAGACTGTGCATGTTTACTGCGTTTATCATTTTCCTGCTCACCATGGTGTTGGTCATCTGGCAACCCAAGGGCCTGGGCGTCGGCTGGAGCGCCGCCCTGGGGGCCGTCCTGGCACTGCTGGCAGGCGTCGTGACGCTGGACGATATTCCACTGGTGTGGGGCATTGTCTGGAACGCCACCACGACCTTCATCTCGCTCATCATCATCAGTCTGCTGCTCGATGAGGCCGGGTTTTTCCAGTGGGCGGCACTGCATGTGGCGCGCTGGGCCAAGGGTGACGGCCGGCGCCTGTTCGTATTCACGATACTGCTGGGGGCCGGCGTATCCGCGCTGTTTGCCAATGACGGTGCAGCCCTGATCCTGACCCCCATCGTCGTTTCAATACTGCTCGCACTGCGTTTTTCACCAGCGTCTACCCTGGCGTTCGTCATGGCGGCCGGTTTCATTGCCGACACGGCGAGCTTGCCCCTGGTGGTGTCCAACCTCGTCAACATCGTTTCGGCCGACTACTTCGACCTGGGCTTCAGCGAGTACGCCGCCATCATGGTGCCGGTCAACTTCGTTGCCGTGGCGACCACGCTCGTGGTGCTGTACCGGTTTTTCCGGCGCGACATTCCCAGGCACTACGCTCTCGATGACGTGATGGATCCGCGACGCGCCGTGCGTGATCCCCTGACCTTCCGCGTCGGCTGGCTTGTCCTGGCTCTGCTGCTGGTCGGGCTGTTTGCGCTGGAACCCTTGGGCATTCCCATCAGCGCCATCGCAGCGGTCTGTGCCGCGATGCTGTTCGCCGTGGCTGCCCGTGGGCATGTGATCTCAACGCGACGGGTGCTGCGCGAGGCGCCCTGGCAGGTCGTGATCTTTTCGCTGGGCATGTACCTGGTGGTGTACGGGCTGAAGAACGCCGGGCTGACCACCTACATGACCATGGCCCTGAACTACCTGGCCGAATTCGGTATCTGGGGCGCCGCGCTGGGCACAGGCCTGCTCACGGCCTTGCTGTCATCGGGCATGAACAACATGCCCACGGTGCTGGTGGGGGCCCTGTCGATTCAGGCCAGCGACGCCACCGGTGTGGTGCGTGAAGCCATGATCTATGCCAATGTCATCGGTTCTGACCTGGGCCCCAAGATCACCCCCATCGGCAGCCTGGCCACCCTGCTCTGGCTGCATGTCCTGGAGCGCAAGGGCATCCGCATTACCTGGGGCTACTACTTCAAGGTCGGCGTGGTCCTGACCCTGCCGATTCTGTTCATCACCCTGTCTGCCCTGGCCCTGCGCCTGAGCGTCTAGCCCTGTGCGACTGCAAAGAGGAGTCACCATGCGCGTTCTGTTTATGTGTACCGCCAATAGCTGTCGCAGCATCCTGTCCGAAGCCATGTTCAACCATCTCGCCCCTGAAGGTTTTGAGGCGATCAGTGCCGGCAGCCTCCCCAAGGGCCAGGTGCTGCCCCGCAGCCTGAGCACGTTGCAAGAAGCCGGCATCGCCATCGACGGCTTGAGCAGCAAAGGCAATGAGGCTTTCGAAGCCAACCCACCGGACATCGTCATTACGGTCTGTGACAAGGCCGCTGGTGAGGCGTGCCCCGTGTACTTCGGCCCGGCACTGAAAGCTCATTGGGGCCTGGAAGACCCATCGGACATAAAGGGCGATGGAGCGACAGTATCGGCGGCGTTCCACTCAACCCTGGCGCTCATCGAAACGCGCTGCCGGGCATTGCTCGACCTGCCTTTTGCACACCTTGACCGCGATGCGCTGAAGCGGGAACTCGACCGCATCGGCACGCTTTGACCGGAGCCCCCATGACCCATCCCCTGCCCCATCTCGACACGTCACTGACCCAGCCCATCGCCCATGGACGCGACGACCAGCACAAACCGCGCATCCTGTTGCTATACGGTTCGACTCGTGCGCGGTCGTTCAGTCGCCTGCTGGTCGAGGAAGCGGCCCGGTTGCTCGAACACTTCGGCGCCGAGACTCGGATCTTCAACCCATCAGGCCTGCCGCTACCGGACGACGCGCCCTCCGATCACCCGAAAGTCCAGGAACTGCTCGAACTGATGCAATGGTCCGAAGGCCAGGTCTGGTGCTCGCCAGAGCGCCACGGTTCCATGTCTGCGGTGTTCAAGGCGCAAATCGACTGGGTGCCGCTGGCGTTGGGCGCGGTTCGCCCAACCCAGGGAAAAACCCTCGCGGTCATGCAGGTCTGCGGCGGTTCCCAGTCCTTCAATGTGGTGAATCAGCTTCGGGTGCTGGGGCGCTGGATGCGCATGTTCACCATCCCCAATCAATCTTCCGTGCCAAAGGCTTTTCTGGAGTTTGACGACGCCAATCGCATGAAACCCTCGTCGCTGTACGACAGGGTGGTGGACGTCATGGAGGAACTGGTGAAATTTACCCTGCTGCTACGGGATCGCCCCGATCTGGTTGACCGCTACTCGGAACGCAAAGAGTCCGCGCAAGAGCTGACTCAGCGCGTGAATCAGCGGTCGATCTGACTGTAGAAATGCTCCCCTTGGCTCGATAGCCGAAAAAAAGTCGCAAACCCCACGACGTTTCAGGGCTTGCGACTCTTTGCCGATACGTCCCTCAAGCTCCCGGGACGTTTTCTACGGTATGCCTGCCGTGTTCATTGTCGAACGTGCAGGTTCAGTTCTCTACCTCAACCGCGTCGAAATCCGGTTCATCCGGAGCATCCGGGGCGTCCGCCATATCCTCTCTGGCGTCCTTCGCCACGGCTTTTGCGGCCTCTCTGGCTGCCTTCGCCTCGGCTTTGGCGGCGTCCCTCGCGGCATCCGCGGTAGCCCGGGCAGCATCCCTGGCGGCATCTGCTTCGGCCTTGGCGGCGTCCCTGGCTGCATCCGCGGTGGCCCGGGCAGCATCTCTGGCTGCGTCTGCATCGGCGCCGGCTACGCCAGCAGCTTTTGCGGCATCCCGGGCGGCATCTGCTTCAGCCCTGGCGGCGTCACGGGCGGCATCTGCAGTGGCTTTTGCCGCATCACGGGCTGCATCCGCAGTCGCTCTGGCAGCGTCCCGGGCTGCATTGGCATCAGCCTTGGCCGCGTCCCTGGCTGCATCGGCGGCATCGTTGTCAGCATCGTGATCAGCGTCGTCAGCGTCGTTGTCATGGGCATTGCCCGGGCCTTTGTTCCCGGCTACACCACCATGGTCAGCATCGCCGCGCCCCGGACCTCCATGACCGTCACCGTCACCGTCATGGCCTGCAGCACCATGATCGCCACCCTTTCCTCCATCGCCGCCGTCACCGTGACCGCCATCACCACCGTGGCCACCGTGACCACCTCCTCCGGAGCCGCCACTGCCGGAGCCACCGCCGCCTCCACCGCCATCCTTGGCATACACGCTGGAGAAGCTACCGATGTAATCGGGCACCAGGACAGTCGATGCCGACAGGACTCCGCCGATGGCCAGAGCCAACAAACATTTCTTGAGCAGCATGATGCACCTCCGCATGGAGTTGCGTACTCATCTCCCTATCGAACGCAATGTCCAGTGAGTTCCCGGCCGCCCATTGGAGCAGCCGCCCAACCGGCACGGCCATAAATCTGCAGCATTAACGAGCCACTGCGGTATCCGCACAATCCCTCAGAGCCAGTTGGCAACGTAGCGTGGGAAACAATCCCACATTTTTTTTGGATAAGTGCTTTCAGCCCGAGTTCAAAAAAACAGAATCGGGACTGACACATGGAACGAGTGGTTTTTTCAATGGAATAAACCGGGAGCAGACTTACGCGTCCAGAGAACCGGAGTATTTCAAAGAGCCCGTCATGGCACTGGCTTCCTCGCCCGTGCTGGCATTGGTCGACTGCTCTTCGATCAGCTTCATCAGCGGCGGGTCCAACCGTTACCAGTATCGTTGAAGGTGGGACGGACTATCTATATTGGGTTGTACCTCGCCATTCTCATCACTGAAAAGCACTGTATTCCCTGGTAATTCTGCCCCGCCATTACGGCCCGGCACCGGGCTTTCTGTTTCCGCTCCCATCACACCTTCGTCACACTCACCAAACACAATGCGATCAGCCAAAGGGATTTGGCCCATCTACAGAGAGCCCGGCCATTGCCGGGCTTTTTTCTGCACTTTCACAAGTTTTTCACCACTCGCAATATAGGGTGCACACAGCTCCTTCGTGATTTTTTAGCCCGCGCTCCCCACGCGGGCTTTTCTTTGCCTGCGATTCGATTACCCAGCGCCTTCCACGGCGCGTGCATAGGCAACCGTCGCGATCTCTATCAAGGTCTTGCGCTCTTTCGGATCAATAATTCCTTTCTTCCGAAAATTGTCAGCGAGCCGAAGCAGTTCATCGTACTGCTGCTGCGCATCCATCTGATCTTCGGGGTTCATCAGTAACTCATGCCAAGCGTAAAACGCCCGTGCCTTCACGTCATCGTACATGACCCTTCTCCCAGGTGTTTTTCGGTAGAAGTCGGAACACTTGAGGGAATTCACCGCATTAGACGTACGGCATCAGGCTTTTCGTTTCTGACTCATACGTCCCATACCGGACGGGTGATTCAGAGTGCAGGGTGGCTCAATTCAACCCGCTCTGATGTTGCCCGGCGAATTGTCTGTGGAACCAGTCCGAGAGCATGGCCTTCTCGGAGTAGAGCCTGTCACTTCGGTTGGCACGCCCCGGACGCTGGAGGTAGAGCTGATCCATGACCCTGGCGTCGGCTTGGCTGACGATCTGGCCGTTTTGTTTGAGCACGTAATGTAGATCGATGCTCGGCCAGGTGATGTCGCGCATGAAGCGCACCTCGTAGGCATTTAGCCTCCAAGGTTCATAGCGACCGGCCAGGTCGATATTGCGTATTTCAATTTGCAGTTGCTGGCCGGGGGGCAGGTACCGCTCGCCAAGCTTCTGGATGTAGCTACGCAGCTCTTTCATGACATAAGGATCGGCGCCACGTTCATAGCCCGGACTATCCAGGCTGGCATCGCTGAATTTTTCGGGGTTCTTGAAGACGACTTCGACCGAAGTCGCTGCGCTGGCAAGTGGCACCATAAGTAGCGCCAGCAGTGCGATCGAGGTGTAAACGGTAATGGAGCGCATGGCTCACCTCCAAGTGCAGCGCTTTTCAATGCATGCTGCACCGTGTTCAGTTTACGCCTGAGGTGCAGGTCAGGGCACAGACATGATCTATCGCCGAAACTGTTAATTGAAATCACATCAGCAACTCATGCCAGGTGGAAAACGCCTGTGCCTTCGCGTCATCGTACATACCCCTTCTCCCAAGTGTTTTACGGTTGAAGTCGGAACACTTGAGGGAATTCACCGCATTAGACATACGGTATGAAGCACAACCGTACCGGGCTTTTTGTATCTGCCCTGTCACGCCTTCGTCACATCCTCCAAGCAAAATGCAAACAGCCAAAGGGATTTGGCCCATCTACAGAGAGCCCGGCCTGATGCCGGGATTTTTCGTTTTCCAGCCCTCCCGGCGCTTCTCATGGCTGGCCTTGATATCCCCTCGTAATTCGTCGATGAGCTTGTTGATCATCTGGTCGCCATTGAGCGGGGCAATCGAAATGCCTAGTCCGCAGCACTTTGACGTCGCTTGCGGAACTCGGCGACCTTATGCCGGTTTCCGCATAGCGCCATGCTGCACCAGCGCCGTTTGTGCGACTTGGTGCGGTCATAAAACATCAATGAACATTCGGGGCTTTCGCATTTACGCACAAGGCTGAAATCGCCTTCGGCCAACAACTGCGCGGCGGCGTAAGCGAGCCTGCTCAGACGCTGGTGGCCAGCATCACCCTGCTGGAACCAATCCAGCACCGGCGCGCCCGCCTCCTCCCACACCAGTTGCGGCACTACTCGCAGTAGAAAGGCATTCAGCGCCGCCGGATCCGCCACGCGGTTCACTCGACGGGCGGCAAGCCCGCTCTCGGTGCAGTCGCGCAGCTTGCGCAATTGATCGAGCAAAAGCCCGTCACCCGCCGCCACTTCCGTCGCCGAACCGAAACCGATCTGCTCCAGCCAGCGCGCTACGTCGGCATCGCTGTTGAGCAGGTCGCGCCGCTGGCCTTCGACAATCATTCGGGTGTTTAGCAGATCCAGCGCCGGGTGATCAACGATGCCATCCTGCATCTGGAAGGCACACGCTGGCAGTATGTGGCAGGTGTGAGCAACCCCGAACTCATTGCACCCGAGGGTTATTATCCGGACGCGCTTTTGCTGGAGCGGCCTGGTCACAAGGACATCCAGCTCGATCTGTTTTATGACTATCAGAACAACCTGCAACTGTACCCCGCGTTCCAGAAATTCCTCCGAGATACCCAAGTGCCAACGCTGGCGATCTGGGGGCAAGGGCGATCCGTTTTTCATTCCGCCAGGTGCCGAGGCCTACAAGCGTGACAACCCGAATGCGGTGGTCGAGTTACTGGATACTGGCCACTTCGCGCTGGAGACCCACGCCGAGCATATTGCTCAGCGAATTGGTGACGTAGTGGGCAGCCATATCAACTGAGATTTGCACTGTCGACGCGCTGCCTTGTTCGTGCCGACAGTGTCTGTACCCCACGCCTGGTTAGACGACGGACGCTGCAGTCAGTTTTTTAAACTCACTGATCGGTCAGGATGATGGAAAACGTAGAGGCAATATGAGCAAGCCAGCGCCTCGCATGCGTTTTCTTTTGTGAAGTGTCGCCAGTTCAGTTGCATTTGCTGATGCTCAACGCTGGACATAGTTGGCCTGCCATAGTGGGTTCGCTTGATGGACTTGTAGGCCGAGTGGATTGGAATCACTCGATTGCTTTCTTGGCATTTGCGCCAATTTCAGATCGGTAATGTGCTTCCAAATTCTGTGAATAACCCCCTGCTTTTGCAGAAACCGAGAGACAGATTCTGGCCGATTGCTGCCCATCGTGAAGGGCTGCATCCGACCCAAAGCTGACCCTCAGGATTTCGTACTCTCAAACCCCATCCGCGAATCTGCACACCACTGACGACATTACTGGTACGTCTGGAGAGGGGCATGACCACCACACAAAAACTGACTCAAACAACGCTATGTGCAATGTCAGATCAATGGTTATGGGTTGTCATGAAATGAAAAGGCGCTGTCGCCAAATGAAAGGCTGGCGCACGCCCCGTCTATAAACTCCTCCTCAAGCCTGCGCAGCAAGCCCGGCTATTTGGCTGTAGGCGCTCACGGAACCAATCGATTGTACGCCCCGCTATAGCGCTGACGTGCAGCATAATCCCGGGATCCGTAAATCACCCATCGCGTATTCATTACAACGAGAACAAAAAGCCACGGCTGACCGATACATCCTACGACGATCTGTTTCAACGTTGAATCTGGATAACCAAGAGTTTTAATAAGCTAACTCTATTAGTTGGCGCTTAGCATCTAACTTACAAGTATATTTCTATAAATTCACAGCCTACTGCGCAGTCACTCTAATAAAACCTTCATTTAAAAAATGCATTCCTAAAACTACATCACGGAAGACAAAATAAGTAATGTTTTTTACGATTTGTTTTTTGTTGCATTCATGAACTTTACAATCAAAAACCATGACAAACTTTGCAGAGATGTCACTTCAATACCCTCAATGCTGGAAACTCGATATAAATAATCGAATCCTATTCGACGGCGCCAATAAAATACACTTAACAAATATTGAGAGCGCAATTGTAAAAACCATGCTCCTCAAGGAGGAGCGCGTGATCAGTAAAGCAGAGCTAATTAGTAGTATTGGGAGAGAGCCTGATCTCTATCGCGGCCTAGAAATGAGTTTGAGTAGACTGCAAATAAAATTCAAGAAAAGCGCTGGAGGAAGCCATCTCTTTCGCGCAGTCAGAAATCGTGGCTACTGTCTCACTCAAACCATACATATTAATGGGGAGCCGTCTCGGGAATTTACGTGAGGTAAGCGGCAATACACCCCTCGCATGGTCATATGGCTGATCATGACTAACGAACTTATGAAGTTAGGGGTGGGCTGTGGGCGCAGCGTTCAAGAGGAGTGTGCTCACTTTTTACGATTGACCTTGCGCTTTGATACTGGTGTAGCGGTTTTGAAAAAAACTGCCGTATAACTTCTAAGTTATGCGACGACTCACTCGGGCTTGACGGTAAAGGCTTTGTGATATCGTGTGAGTCTGTCGCAGGTTCTCAATTATCTGCGACATGAAATGCGATAGATGTGGTATTGAGAAGGTGGGATGTTAATCCGATATGTTCGGGCACCCCCACTCAGGGCAAAAATCTGGAGCCGCAGCAAGGCCCGCTGGCGAGTTTGTATCTGTCACGACTGACCGGAAATGGTTATAGCTGACGTTGGGAAAACGTCCAGAGCACATACAAAAAGCCTGGACGCTTTCCCAACACTCTTTCTTGGGGGCATCCAGGCTTTGGCGTAATGCTCGAATCAGATGACACCTCTTGGGAGATGGTCGATTCGAGCGGATAGAGTTCAGATCGAGCCAGCCGGCGTAACGGCAGGGAAGTCCTTCTCGGGATCGAACACGTTATTGAAAAAGTTCGTCAGGGAGTACATGGCCACCAACGCGACAATCTCCATGATATTCGCATCGGTGTATCCCGCATCGCGGACGGCTTTCAGATCAGCGTCACTGACCTTGCCGCGAGTCTCAATGACTTTGTGCGAGAACTGGAGGGCAGCGTCGCGCTTCGGGTCGGGGGCCTGGCCCTTCCGAGCGAGAATGATTTCATCGGCCGACAGCTTGGCCATATGCTCGGCCGTAAAGCTGTGAACCGTCAGGCAGTAGTTGCAGCCATTCGCTTCGGAAACTGCGAGGCCGATACTGTCACGCGTCTTCACATCGAGCGCTTTGCTCAAGGAACCGAGCAGGGTAGCCCATGAGTTGAACGCGATTGGACTCTGCGCGAAGGTCATCATCATATTTGGAGTGAACCCGATGTTCTTGGTGAATGCATCGAGCGTCGGTTTCGAATCGGCCGGTACTTGTTCCGGCGTTAGAACTGCACTTCTAGGCATCATAGTCTCCGTAAGTTACTGCGTTTATTAACGATTAAACGAGATCCAATACATCGGACAGCGGACGGCGCGGCTTCTGAGCCCAGTGTCCTGGACGCTCGGCGCCTATGGACAACAGCATGACCGGCACTTCGTTTTCAGCCAGCCCGAACTCGCGGGCCACCGCGTCGGCATCGAAACCGATCATCGGCGTCGAACCCAGGCCTAGCGAACGAGCGGCATAGATGATCGCCGACGCACCGAAGGTGCCCGTGCGCACTGCTTCGTCACGCTGGCGCTGTGGGTGCTCCAAATACAAATCACGTGCAGGGAGTTCCCAGTCCGGCACCATCGTTGCCGGCATGACGCCCGCTTCCACCAGCGGTGCAAGGCGTTCCGGTATTACGCTGGAATCGGCCAGTTGGCCGCAGACGATGAAGGTAACGGCTGCTTCAGTGATCGGGGGCTGATTCCAGGCGATAGGACTCAAGCGGGCTTTGGCGCGAGGCGTACGTACCGCGATGAAGCGCCAGTTCTGTATATGGAAGGACGTTGGTGCCGTGGTGCCGATTCGTACCAACTCACGGATTTGGTCGTCGCTCAAAGTGGCGGCAGGGTCGTAGTACTTGGCGGCACTGCGACTCACGATACATTCGATGACGGCGTTGGTCATGATGGTTCCTATGCTTGAAGGGGGAAGGTGCTCCGTCTTGGTCTTTAAATCTTGTACCGTCGATGGTACGAATAAAAGAACCAAGATCACCCACCTTTGTATGTACCAAGAATATGAATTCAGACCTGCAAATACAGCTCGACCGGAGAGCAAAGCTGCCCCTGTCAGAGCAAATTCGTATGAGTATCAGCAGGGCAATAGAGTCAGGCCTGCTCACACCAGGTACTCGATTGCCTTCGTGGCAGGATCTCGCCGCGCACCTTGGTGTGGCGCGCGGAACCGTTCAAACGGCGTATGAACGATTAGCCGACGCCCAAATGATCGAAACATTCGGAGCAAAGGGCACACGCGTGGCGCCACGCCCCCGCGCAGCGACGGCTCAGCCGGCACCACCGGAGCCTGGAGCTTTTATGAGCGCCTATGAGCGGGTGAACACTGGGCCCGCAATCTTTCAGCTCGGCATTCCAGCGTTCGATGGCCTGGAAAAGCTTTTCGCACGTGCGCGCTCATCCAATCTGTTAAAGGCCGGATCTTTCTCGTCTCTGATCTATCCCGATCCTCGAGGGGAATTTGAGATGCGCCGAGAGATTGCAGGCTATCTCTCCCTCTCCAGAAACCTCCACTGCATCCCCGAGCAGGTGTTCATCACTTCGGGATACAGCTCCGGCTTAGGGCTTGCACTGCGAGTGTTAGGTCTGGACGGTAAGAAGGTTTGGATGGAAGAGCCCGGATTCTTTCTTACCCGCAAGGGGCTGGAGCTTGCTCGTTTGAATGTCATTCCTATACCGGTGGATGCCGAAGGCCTCAATGTGGGCTACGGAATCGAGAAGGCCGCGGACGCCGCATTAGCTGTCCTGACGCCCGGTCAACAAGCCCCCTTGGGCTCGACTCTGTCATTGAGGCGACGGCTTCAACTTCTCGAATGGGCGGTCTCCAATGACGCCTGGATCATCGAAGATGACTACCTCAGCGAGCTGCAACTGGAAGGCAGGGCGGCCCCTGCCTTGGCGTCTTTGGACGAGGGCAAGCGGGTTATCCACATAGGTTCTTTCAGCAAGACTGTGAGCCCGGGGCTGCGACTTGGATTTGTTGTAGCGCCAACCGATCTGGTTACTGCGTTCTCCGAGGTGGCGACGACGCTTGCCCCCGCACCTTCACCCGTCATTCAACTCGCCATGGCTCAATTTATGCGTGATGGCCACTACATTCGCCGTGTCCGCCGGCTCAAGCGACTGTATTGCGCCCAGCGTGACGCGTTATGCGAGCAGTTACGAATGCACGATGCAGAGTGGGTCAAGGCAGGCCTGGCTGTACTTCTCAGACTCCCCGACGGCGCACCCGACGTGCAAATCGTTCGGGAAGCGATGACCTTTGGCATGGCTCCATCGCCTTTGTCAGCGTGGTTGGCGACGCCGTCCGGGAGTTCCTCTGGCCTGTTGCTCGGGGTTGCCACAGCGCCTGAACCTTACCTCGCTACATCGTGCAATCGATTGTTCGAGATCATCGGGCGATATTGCGAGCCCGGTGTTCGAGGCATCACATAAGAGCAGGAAGGAAACTCCAGTGCCGGCGGGGCCCCTTATAGATGAGCCAGAGCATGTTATATCGGCGATGCTGGCAAGTATTGTTGGTGAGTCTACCTTGCGCTCCTGGCCGGTTTCTGCCCCTTCACGGAGGGCCGCCATGGGTCGATAGCTACCGGTGAGCGTGGAAGTTCGGTTGAGCCATTCAGCGATGGTTGCGATAGCGTTCGGTCAAGGACTGCACGAGGGTGACGTAGGATTGCGTCTCGGCGTAGGGAGGCACCCCGTTGTACTCGACCACGGACGCTTCGCCGGCGTTGTAACCTGCCAACGCCAGCACCTGGTTGCCGTTGAAGCGCTTGAGCAGCCAGGCCAGGTAGCGCACGCCGCCACGAATGTTCTGTCGTGCGTCGAACGGATCGTCCACGGCGAAGCGCTCGGCGGTGGCGGGCATCAACTGCATCAGCCCCTGGGCGCCGGCTTCGGAAATGGCGTTGGGGCGAAACGCCGATTCGGCATGTATCACTGCGCGGACCAGCGCCCTGTCGACACCATAATGACCCGAAGCGGCTTCGATCTCCCGCCGATAGGAATGGGTGTCCAGGCGCAATGAGGCGACCTTGAAATCCTTCGGCGCCATGCACAGATAGCAGCCCTTGATGTAATAGAGCTCAAGGACATCGACCCGTGCGGAGATCCCGACGGGGCGCCGGCTCACATATTGACGAATACCCTTGTGGATGAAGGTGAACACCCGAATCCGCACCGCGCCTGAGTCGTCGTCCCGCACAACCCGTGGCAGAGCCATTGCCTTGGCGCCGACACCGGCGCCCGCCATGCCATTCAGGCGAGTGCAGCGGGCGCTGGCGATGGCTTGGCTGGTGTAGCTGATGGCTCCGTCCCTGGCTTGGCACTTGAACATGGCGCTGGCGCACAGTGGAGCGACCAGCAAGGCCAGCTCGATGCAGCCAAAAAGGCTCTTGCGAGCCCATCGCCATGCTCTGGAACTCATCACATCGCTCCGCGCCGCAGGCGCCGATCAGGCCTGGGGCGCCTGGCCCGGGCGCTGCCTTTGGAGGGCCTATTCCGGGTGACCCGCCCTTTGTTCTGATAGTTATACCCTTTGTAACCGGCCTTGGAACTTGCGTTGACGTACGGGCTGCCGGCGCTCCCAGGCGAGGCGCAGGCGTGATGTTTTCCCAGGTTCCCTTGAACCCCACCGCCGCCACGAACGAATCCCCCGGCCCGAAGGTCTTCGCCACGCCGTCCGCATCGGTCAGGCGCACGGTGCCTTAGAGGATGTGGCACATCTCGTCGTAGTCGCACTCGCCTCTCGGTTTACGCACTGACCGAAACACGGCTGCTTCCTGCAAAGACCCAGCGGTTCATCGAGTTCATACGCGACCATCTCAACAGTGCTTAATGCCTGACGACTGGATAGGGGGCATCCCGACGCAAACGAATGTCTCCTTCGGGTCCAGAGTGTGTAAAAACGCTAGATCCCGTTTCGATCTTCAAGGCTGAGCGGCTGTCCGGCTTCGCAGCCTGATCAAGGCACGATGTCCCTTCCTGATGAGCTAAACCACCCCAGCAACGCGCCAGGTCATCGGAACACGTAAAAACCGGCCGGTTTTTAGGCCGTTAGCGCCTTCATCAAGTGATGGGTGCCGATGATTTTCATGACCCGTTTCATGTTGTAGGCGAGCACATTCAAGCTCATCTCCGCGCTCACCCCTGCCAGCTTTCGGGTCAGGAAGTGCGTCGCACCCATCCATTGTTTGAGCGTCCCGAAGGGATGCTCAACCGTCCGTTTTCGCACTCGCATCATCTCCGGCGCTTTGCTCAGTCGAAGCTGCATTTCCTCCAATACGTCTTCATGCTCCCAGCGTCGAACTCGTCGCTCCGTGCTCGGGGTGCATTGCGACTTCAACGCGCAACCCTGGCATTTCGAACTCCAGTAACGGTGCAACTTCAGGCCTTTTTCAACGTAGGAGTAGTGCCAGATCAGCGCCTCTCCAGCCGGGCAAATGTATTCGTTTTTTGCCGCGTCATAGACGAAGGCATCGTTATTGAAACGCCCGTCAGCCTTGGCTCCAGAGGTCATCGGCTTGGGCACATAGGCGGTGATGCCTGCATCGTGACAGGCCAGGATTTGTTCGCTTTTGAAGTAACCTCGATCAGCCACCACCGACAACGTATCTGACGCCATCGCCTCGCGGGCCTGCGTGGCCATCGAGCTGAGTTGATCTCGGTCGGAGCCGACGTTGGTCACCTCGTGCGCAACGATCAAATGGTGCTGAGTATCGACCGCTGTCTGCACGTTGTAGCCGACGATTCCCGTGCCGCGCGTCATCATGGAGCGGGCGTCTGGATCGGTCAGTGAGACCTGTTTATCCGGCGATTCATTGAGCTGGATTTCGATCGCTTGAAGCTCCTTCATTTGAGTTTTGAGCTTGGCGATTTTCTCTTCCAACCGCACGGCGCTGGGCTCGGAAGCTGTTGGTTCTTGCCGATCGGCAGCATCGAGTGCCGCCAGGTAACGATTGATACTCGATTCAATTTCTTCCATCCGCCGCTTCAGTTTGGCGCTGGTAAAATTGCGGTCGCGGTTGTTGACTGCTTTGAATTTGCTGCCATCGATGGCGACCAGATGTTCTCCGAACAGTCCCAATTGCTGACACAGCACGACGAACTGGCGACAGACGCCTCGGATGGCCTTGCTGTTGTCTTTTCGGAAGTTGGCGATGGTCTTGAAATCCGGCATCAAACGCCCGGTCAACCACATCAGCTCGACGTTGCGTTGAGCTTCTCGCTCCAAACGTCGGCTCGACTGGATGCGGTTGAGATAGCCGTAGATGTAGATCTTCAGCAAGATCGCGGGGTGGTAAGCAGGCCGGCCAGTATCGGCTGGAATGGCACCTTCAAAACCCAGATTGACCAGGTCGAGTTCGTCGACAAAGACGTCGACTACACGTACCGGATTGGTATCGCTGACGTAGTCGTCGAGGCTCTCGGGAAGTAAGGTGCCTTGGCCTCGATGTTCACCTTGGATAAAGCGCTTCATGGGCGATCCCTGCGATGAAATCCTCAGAAATCATAGCAAGGGTTCGCGAAGGCGTTTTTACACACTCTGGGCCGATTGCTGCCTGTCGTAAAGGGTAGCTATCGACCCTATGCGAATATCAATCACGTTTTCAAAGCCCGAAGTAAACGAATGTCACAGCTGCTGCATTACCCCACGCACCCCGGACCGTAGTCCAAGCTACGAGTGGATTTGGCAGTGCGAGTCTCCCCCTCCTGAGTCACTCACTCTGTGCGGTAGAACGTTGTGAAAGTTCACGCAGGAAAGTCTTATGTGTTTCATGATATTTCATCAAGTCACCGGGGAATGACAGCTTTTAAACCCCTCCTGCCCTGGAACTCCGGAGCTAGCCATGTGGCAGCTGTGGAGGGTTGGCGAATGCTCCAGGGCTCATCAACACTCGGCTGCATTCGCGATAAACGGTCAGGTCAAAGTGGCGTACTTGTGACCCTTTGGTTTGTCTAATTAACCTCGATTCGCTGTAACGCAGTTCACGCTTACCATCTCCATCAACGGAGGGTAGAACCATGGCTACTATCCCTGGCACCCCAGGTGATGACTTTCTGCTCGGCACCGAGGAAGACGACCAAATAACCGGCCTGGCCGGCAACGACACCGTGTTCGCCTTGGGCGGCAACGACAATGTCGACGGCGGTGACGGCAACGATGACCTCTTCGGCGACCTCGGCAACGACACACTTCTCGCAGGCAACGACAACGACACTCTCGACGGCGGGTCAGGCGCCGATATCCTTACCGGCGGTGCCGGCATCGACAGCTACTTCTGGACCGTGGAAACCGGTAACGAGTCCAGCTCCCTGAGCCAGGACCGCGTCACCGACTTCGAAGGTGCGGGTCAGGTCGGCGGCGATATCCTGCGGCTCTCCAGCTTTCCCAACCGCCTGGTCTTCCAGGGCGCCCACAACGGCGTACCCACGGTGGGAACCAGCCTCGGTTTCGGCAATAACGGCTTCACCGAAGTCTTCTTCGCCCTCGGCGCCGCCAGCACCCTGCTGTTCGCTGACTCCAACGACAACGGCATCTTCGACGCCACTGACTTCGCTGTGCAGCTGGACGGCATCCACAACCTGGTCAGGAGCGACTTCGGCACCACCGCCTTCGTCCTGCGCGGCACTGAAGGCGGCGATGTGATCGATGGCACCAACGATCCCGACACCATCTTCGGCCTGGGCGGCGGCGATGTGATCAACGGCAATGACGGCAACGACATCATCAATGGCGGCGACGGCAACGACACCCTGAACGGTGACGCGGGCATCGACCGGATCTCCGGCGGCACCGGCAATGACATTATCAATGGTGGCGCCGACCGCGACCTTCTGACCGGCAATGAGGGCAACGACATCATCAACGGTGGCGCCGGCAACGACACCACCCTGTCCGGCGGCGCTGGCAACGACGTCGTCAATGGCGGCGAAGGCAACGACACCCTCGACGGCGACGACGGCAACGACGTCCTCAACGGCGGCGTGGGCAACGACGACTTCTTCGGCGGCGACGGCAATGACCAGATCTTCGGCGAAGACGGCAACGACGAACTGTTCGCCGGCCCCGGCGCCGATATGCTCAATGGCGGCGCCGGCAACGACCTGATCATGGGTGAAGGTGGCCAGGACAGTCTCACCGGTGGCGCCGGCGACGATGAGTTCGAGTTCTTCACCGGCTTCAACCCCAGCTCGCCCTTCGCCACCTTCGACACCCTGGTCGACTTCCAGGGCGCTGGCGTAGTGGGCGGCGACACCCTGGAACTCAACAATGAGTTCTTCTTCCGCGGCCAGTTCAACGTCAATCCGCAACTGGGCGCCGTACTGGTGGGCGGTGGCAACGGCGTGACCGACCTGTTCTACAGCCTGCGCCCGGGCAACACCTGGCTGATCGCCGACGAAAACGACGACGGTGTGCTCGACAGCCTCGACTTCACCCTGCGCCTGCAGGGCACGCACAACCTGACGGCGGGCGACTTCGGTAATAACACGACCCTCATCACCGCCGGCACCGAGGGTAATGACGTGCTCACCGGCACCGATGGCGACGATCGCATCTTCGGCCTGGGCGGTAATGACCAGATCTTCGGTCTGGAAGGAGCCGACTTCCTCGACGGCGGCAGCGGTGACGACGTCATCGATAGCGGCCTGGGCTTCGACGAGCTGCTCGGCGGTGCCGGCAACGACACCCTGATCGTCCAGGAATTCGCCAATGCCAGTGGCGGCGATGGCGACGACCAGCTGTTCGGGGGCGACGACCCCTTCGGCTTCCAGTCCAACCTCGACGGTGACGCCGGCAACGACACCCTGACCGCGGGCGCCAGCGGCGCCGTCATGGAAGGCGGCGTAGGCGCCGACGTATTGGTGGGTAGCAGCGTCGACGACTTCATGGTCGGTGACGTCTTCTTCGAGCCGAGCCTCGGTGCGGACAAGTTCCAGTTCGGTACGGTGTGGGGAACGGACACCATCTTCGACTTCGAGGACGGCACTGACCTGATCGACCTGAGCACCAGCGGTTTGGCCTTCGCGAATCTCACTGTTGGAGAACAGTTCGGCGAGGCCGTCATTACCGTCACTGGTCAGCCGGATGTGGGAAGCATCACCTTGACTGGCGTCCCACAGGCCGCCATCACCGAGGCGGACTTCGCCTTTACCTGAGTGATCGGCGCATGCTCACGCCAGGTGATGGCGTGAGCATGCCGAGTCGCTCGCGTCTGGGCCTGGCTGGAGTGCTTTGTGGTAGCAGTGAAACCAGAAGGGGAACCAAGGCGTGTTATCCCATCGCTGGAAGCTGAAACGTCAACATTGCTTTTGCGATCAACTGGCCCGCTCCAAAGCGGAAAACAGACTGACGAATTCCAATGAAAGCTTATGGCGTGGCGCCAGGTGGATCATGGGCACCGACGTTTCATGGGACTCCCGCATTTTGACCGTGCTGCTCAAATAATCCGGTAACACGGGCAAGCCTTCGGCCACCAACTCGTCGATCAGCAGTTGGTGCAAGCTGGCACGCGCCACAAATTGGTTGACCACCACGCCTTCCACGATCAACGACTCATTATGGTCAGCCTGCAACTCGGCCACTTGCGCGATGACGCTGTAGAGCGCCTGACGAGAAAAGCTGTCGCAATCGAAAGGAATCAGCACGCGGTCGGCGGCGATCAGTGCGCTGAACGTATAGAAATTCAGGGAAGGCGGCGTATCGATATATATACGTTCGTAATCTTCGGAAAGCTCTACCAACAAGCGGCGCAGCTTGTTGATCTTGAACTTTGACTCAAGCTTTGACTGCAGGTCGGCAAGCTCGTGGCTGGCCGTGACCAGGTGCAGATTGTTGTAGCGAGTATCAGTGATGGCCACCCGGTTCTTTTTGCTGGCCGGGCCGCTGGATAAGGTTTGCTTGAAGAAATCGGCAATCCCCATGGGGATATCATCGCCGGTCAGTCCTGTCAGGTATTGGGTCGAGTTAGCCTGGGGATCGAGATCCACCAGCAGCGTCCTGTAGCCTTCGGCAGCACTGACAGCCGCGAGATTGCAGGCGATGCTTGATTTGCCAACGCCTCCTTTTTGATTGAACACAGCTCGACGCATGAGGGAGGTAACCTGAAAAAGATCTCCCTCGATCATAGGATTGAAATATTTCAGTAATATTTCTGCGCGACAATTTTGTTTCATTTTTAAGACAGTGGCTGCCATGCGTTGACTGCGTCATCCGACATGCAGTTAACGAGAGGCGTGTCTGTACTTATGGCATTACAAGGAGGTCGACAATGCAATGCTCGCCGGATGAAATACGCCACCAGATCCTGGACGCCGAACCCGTGTTGAAAACACTCGATATCGAGATGGAAGGGATTGAGTTTGATCCGCTGGTGCCTTCAAGCGTCACTGCTGCCTACGCCAAGGTAGATCGGGTGATTGAGCATCTGTTGGCCCGGTTCAAAGCAAACCCCATCCTTGGGCCGTTAACGACAGAGCTGAAGTCCCAGTATTTTGATGGTATTCGAGCGAAGGTAGCGCATGCCAGGAATGGCAAGTAGCTGGGATCTTCGTCGGCAGCGACCGTTAATTTTCCTCTTCGATTGGCCATCGTTGTTTCCCAAGGGGCGCTCACCGCCAACGCCAACAAAGACGCGAACGCGCTGGTTTCGGCCGAGGTGCAAGACAACCCGAACATCTACCCCTCTGCGCAGGTGATAGCCACGCTGTTCACCCTGCAACCGCAGTCCCATGCGGTCGATCGTGTCCGCACGCGCTCCTGGAGCAATATCAAGAACGGCAACTGAGCCGACATCGGCCCGATGATTCAACCGAGCGCTCCTCTTCACTTCGCGAGCGTATGCTCTAACACAACCTCCAATGGATGGCGCAATTGCAGGTTGGCAAAGCGCTTCACTTGACTGCGACAGGAGTATCCCGTGGCCAGCGCCTCGCTGTTCTTGTTCAGTTTGCCGGACCAGGACTGCTCAAAAATGGTTCGTGAGCTGCCTTGGTTACGTGCCTCATGGCCGAAGGTTCCGGACATGCCGCAGCAGCCGGTCGCCTCAGTCGTCAGCTTGAGCCCGAGCCGGGCAAAAACGGCTTCCCATTGCGAAGTGCTGGCCGGGACATTGGTTTTTTCGGTGCAGTGCGCCAACAAACGGAATGTCCCGGTCGCGGGATACGGGTTTTCCGGCAACGCATCGGACAACCACTCCTGAGGCAGCAAGACCTTCGGGCAATCGTTGAGCCCTGGTACTTTTTGATATTCCTGGCGATAGACCAGCGTCATCGCCGGGTCCAGCCCCACCAGCGGTACACCGCAGTCGGCGAGTGCCTTGAGCTGATTGCCGTTGCGGATCGCCGCCTTGGCGAAGGCGCCGAGAAAACCCTGCACGTGCAAAGGTTTGCCGTTGGCGCTATAGGGCGCCAGAAACACCCGATAACCCAACTGATGCGCCAACTGGATAAAGCTCGCCAGCAACGGCGTTTCGAAGTAACGGGTGAAGGCGTCCTGCACCAACACCACGCTGCGCTCACGTTGTGCCACGGTCAGTTCGCGCAGGGCTGGCACGCTGGCGACCGCGACCTTGCAACGGGTCAACGTGGCCTGCAAGTCATGACGGTGGATCAACGGGCTGTCGAGCATGCCGACCTGTCGCTCAAGCAGGCGGCTCACCCATTTCGAGCCCATCACCGCGTTGTAAAGACCCGGCGCATACGCCATGTATGGAATGGTGAACTCCAGCGAGCCGATCAGGTAGTCACGCAGCGGTCGTTGATAGCGACCGTGGTACAGCTGCAGAAAACGCGAACGGAATTCCGGGACGTTGACCTTGACCGGGCATTGTCCCGCGCAGGATTTACAGGCCAGGCAGCCCGCCATCGCGTCATAGACTTCATGGGAAAAATCAGCCTCGCCCCGCGAGCGCGCCAGGTTGTTACGCAACCGCGCTGGCAACCCGCTCAACCACGACAACTTGCCGCGGGCTGCTTGCAGTACATCAATATTGGCCGCGCCTTGCAGACGCAACCATTCGCGAATCAACGACGCCCTGCCCTTCGGCGAGTGCTGGCGCTCACGGGTGGCTTTCCACGACGGACACATCGCATCATTGGGGTCGTAGTTGTAGCAGGCGCCATTACCGTTGCAGTGCATGGCAGTGCCGAAGCTTTGCCAGACGCGCTCGTCGATCTGCCGATCCAGATCTCCGCGCAGCGTCACTTCGTTGACCTTGAGCAAGCCCTGGGCAGCATCCGGCGGCGTACAGATCTTTCCGGGGTTGAGCTGATTGTGCGGGTCGAACGCGCCCTTGAGCGATTGCAATGCCGGGTACAACTCGCCAAAAAACCCGGGGACGTATTCCGAACGCAAACCCTTGCCGTGCTCGCCCCATAGCAACCCGCCGTAACGCCGGGTCAACTCGGCCACGGCGTCGGAAATCGGCTTGACCAGCGCGGCCTGGGACGGGGCTTTCATGTCCAGCGCCGGACGCACGTGCAACACACCGGCATCGACGTGACCGAACATGCCGTACGCCAGACCATAGCTGTCCAGCAAGGCACGAAACTCGGCGATGTAGTCGGCCAGTTTCTCCGGCGGCACGGCGGTGTCTTCAACGAAAGGCTGCGGGCGAACCTCACCTTCTACGTTGCCCAGCAGCCCGACCGAGCGTTTGCGCATGACGTAGACGCGGGACACGGCTTCGGCGCCTTCTGCCAACGTGTGGCCCAGCCGCTCAATCGTCGAGTCGGCCTGCAGATGCGCCACGAACGACGCCACGCGAGCGTTCACTTGCACCACGTCGTCACCGCTGAACTCCACCAGATTGATGCCCAGCGTCGGGCGCTCGACGTCCGTCGGGAAATACTCGGCGACGCTATGCCAGACGATGTCTTTCATCGCCAGCAGCAACACCCTGGAGTCCACGGTTTCGATGGACAACGGCTTGTGTGCCAGTAACGCACCGGCGTCACGCAGCGCATCCATGAAGCTGCCGTAACGCACGTTCACCAGCACCGAATACCTGGGAATCGGCAGCACGTTGAGTTTGGCTTCGACAAGGTAGCCCAGTGACCCTTCCGCACCGCACAGCACACTGTTGAGGTTGAAACGCCCTTGCTCGTCGCGCAGGTGCGCCAGGTCGTAACCGGTCAGGCAACGGTTGAGTTTGGGGAATACCGATTCGATCAGATCGGCCTGGGTCTCCTGGATATTGCGCGCCACCCGATACACTTCGCCGATACGGCCGGACTGCGCGCAAGCCGCCTCCAGTTCCGCGTCGGACAGCGGATGGCTGTGCAGGCGCTCACCGCCGAGCAGCACGCTGTGCAATTCCAGTACGTGATCACGAGTCTTGCCATAAGTGCAACTGCCCTGGCCGCTGGCGTCGGTGTTGATCATGCCGCCGACGGTGGCACGGTTGGACGTCGACAGCTCCGGCGCGAAGAACAGCCCGTGAGGCTTGAGCGCGGCATTGAGCTGATCCTTGACCACGCCCGCCTGCACCCGCACCCAGCGCTCGGTGACGTTGATTTCGAGGATGCTGTTCATGTGCCGCGACAGGTCGACCACGATGCCATCGGTCAATGACTGCCCGTTGGTGCCGGTGCCACCACCGCGCGGGGTCAGCTTGATCTGGCGAAAGCGTGGCTCGGCCATCAAGGTCGCGATGCGTGCGATGTCATCCGCGTCCAGGGGGAACACCGCCGCTTGCGGCAGCCGCTGGTAAATCGAGTTGTCGGTCGCCAACACGGTGCGGGTGGCGTAGTCAGCGCTGAGCTGGCCGCGAAAGCCGCTGGCACGCAGGGCTTGAAGAAATTCCGGGTACTGTGCCGCGAGTGCAACGGTGGGCAACTGAGCGATCATCGCAGGCTGTTCTCTTGTCGGTCTAATCACGGGAAAACTCAAAACACTTGTCGCCTGAGCATTAATGGGTCAGCCTCAGGTCGTCGGGTACGCCAATGATCCTGCAGGCTGTGGCACCAGACAAACGGATAATCCTGCCGCTATCGATGACTTTTACGAATGAATTACCGTCACCTCACCCCTTCGATGTCGTTGCTGCTGGCCTTTGAAGCCGCCGCCCGCCATGAAAGCTATACCCGTGCCGCGATGGAACTGTCATTGACCCAAAGCGCCGTGAGCCGGCAGGTCCAGGCGCTGGAACAGCAGCTGGGCCTGACGCTGTTCCGCCGTGAAGGCCGGCAAGTGCAGTTGACCGATGTCGGTCGTCTTTATCAGCGGGAAATGAGCGAAGCGCTCGGACGCATCCGCAGCGCCACGCTGCAGGCCATGGCTTATCAATCAGGCAGCGGCACCTTGCGCCTGGCCACCTTGCCGACCTTCGGCTCGAAGTGGTTATTGCCGCGCCTGCATGACTTCTACAAAACCCATCCCGGCATGCTGGTGCACATCAATTCCCGGATCGATGCCATCGACTTTGAAACCAGCGGGATCGATGCCGCGATCGTCGTCGGCAATGCCGACTTGCCGGGCCTGATCAGCCATCGCCTGCACACCGAAGAATTGATGGTGATCATTTCACCACAAGCGGCCGAAGCCCATGACACCTGGACCCCGGAGCGCATTGGCGGACAGACGCTGCTCAACGTCGCAAACAATGCCAACGTCTGGGGCGAGTGGTTCAGCCACCACGGCCTGCCCCATCGGATGATGCGGTTGGGGCCGAGTTTCGAACTCACCTCGCACTTGATCCAGGCCGTCAGGGCCGGCATCGGCATCGGTCTGGTACCGCGTATCCTGGTGGCCGACGAACTGGCCAACACCGAACTGATCAGCCTCGATCAGCCCTTTGCCAGCCAGCGCAGTTACTACCTGGCCTATCCGCCGCGCAACGAAATGCTGCCGTCACTCGTCGCGTTTCGTACCTGGTTGCTGGAACAGATCTGACGATTACCGCCCAAGGAACGCGTAGCCGAAACCAACCACCTTGGCGTCTTCGCCGTAGCCGCCCAGGAACGAAACACCGACCGGCAGGTTGCCCTCGATGATGCCTGCCGGAACGGTGATCTCGGGAAATCCCGTGGCCGAGGCAATGTACGACGACGCGTAGGTATCGCCGGACTTGCACACGTAACTGTCATCGCTCACACCGTGCACCACCGAAGCCGGGCAGTTGATGGTCGCGAAGAACAGGCTGTCCACCTTGTTGTTCTTCATGACGTCCATCAGTTGCGCGCGCAACTGTGGAATCTTCCGGGAGAGAATGGAGATGTACTGGGGTGAATCGGTGCTGGTGGCACTCGCTAGCGTTTCCAGTCCGGCCAGGCGTGCCGGGTTCATCCCGTGCGCAGCGTTTTGCGCCTGATTTTGTTTGGCCAGGTCGAGAAACTGCACAAGCGTTCGCGGTTGGTTCGGATTGAGGGTGGCGAGGTAGCGTTCGAATTGCGGCTTGAACTCACCCTCTCCTACTGGCCCGAGCACATCGCTCCATAGGGTTTCAAAGGCTTTTGGCAATTCGATGGAGACGACATGCGCACCGCGCTTGCCGAGGGTTTCCTGCGCCGTTTTAAAGACCGCGTCCACCTCCGGATTCGCCCCCTTGAAATTGGTGATCACCCCAATGGCCTTGCCTTGCAGCGAGGAACGGCTCAGTGCCGGTTCGAACTGTATTTTATCTGCAGCAAGGTCGAGGGTCGCCGGATCGCCTTTGTCCTGGCCCTTGATCGCATCGAGCACGATGGCCTGATCCAGCACGCTGTTGGTAATGACGCCGGCGGTATCGAACGCGAGCGACAGCGGAATGATGCCGCTACGACTGATCAGCCCTAGCGAAGGTCGAAAACCCACCGTGCCGGTGACGCTGGCCGGCGCCCGGATCGAGCCGCTCGTGTCCGACCCCAGCGCGAAGGGGGCAAACGCCGCCGCCACCGAGGCGGCAGAACCGCTGCTGGAGCCGGAAGCATCCCGCTTGGTGTTCCGCGGATTCAGCGTCTGGCCGCCAAACGAGCTGTAGCCAAACCAGCCAAAGGACGCGGCCAGTTCCGACAGGTTGGCTTTGCCGAGCAGAATGGCTTGCCCGTCGATCAGCTTCTTGACGGTGAAGGCATCCTGGCTTGGCACCGACGAACGCAGCACGAAGGAACCACCGGAGGTGACCATACCAGCGGTGTCAAAGTTGTCCTTCACCACGAATGGAATGCCGGCCAGCGGTGCGTACCTGGCAGTGGGGTTTTTTGCCCGTTCAGCATCCCACTTGCGGGCCTGATCGATTGCCTGTTCATTGATGGTCACCAGTGCATTGATGTTTTGGCCCTGGTGATTGTTCGCCTGAATGTTATTGAGGTAATGCTGGACCAGTTGCTCGGAACTGAGGGTCCCGGCATTCAACGCATGACGCATATCGGCGAGACTCATGCGGTCGATACCGTCATCCGCCTGAGCACTTGCCGCCATTAGCAAAAACGCGCACGCCACGAACTTTTTATTCAACTGCACTTTTATTCTCCGAGTGGGTACAGGCGAACGAAACCGGCTCGCACCTGATAGAGGTGCAAGGGAGTGGATGGGAGGCAGGGAAAAAAGGCCGGGGTTATTCCGCCGGCCCTGGAAAGCTCTTAAGACAATGTCGAAGATCGCAGCCTTCGGCAGTTTCTACAGCAACTTGCTCTTTTGCAGAAATTCCTTGGACACGCTCTCGATGGATTCACGGCCGACATCGACCCGGGAATTGAGACCCGCGATGGTGTCGTCATCCAGCTTGGACGACAGTGCGTTGAGCAACTCGCCGATCTTTGGATTCGCCTTGAACACTTCAGTGCGAATAACCGGGGTCAGCGCGTAGCTGGGGAAGAAGCTTTTATCGTCTTGCAGCACCACAAAGCCGAAGGCCGGAATCCGCCCATCCGTCGACAGGACCAAGGCCAGATCGACCTGCCCGTCTCGAAGCGCCTGATAGGTCAGCCCGCCGTCCATGCGGACGATGTTCTTGCGCTCAAATTCAAACTTGTAGGTCTCTTGCAAGGGACGCAGGCCATCAGGCCGGGAAAAGAATTCAGCATTGGAGGCAAATTTATAGGACTTGCCTGTTTCGATCTTCTTGGCAAGATCGCTGATCGAAGCGACTCCATCCTTCTCTGCCTCTTCCTTGCGCATGGCAAAGGCGTAGGTATTGTTAGCCTTGGAAGGATTCAACCAGGTGATGCCTTTCTGCGCATCAAGCTCGCTGATTTTCTTGTACGTTTCGTCAGCATTGAGCTTGTCCGTGACTTTATTGTAAGTAATCAGCGAAGTGCCGGTGTATTCCCAATACACATCGACCTGACCATTCTCTTGCGCCGCGCGCAATACGGAAGAACCCAGGTCCGGGCGTTTATCGACACTGTAGCCATTGGCGCGCAGGAGTTGAGTGGTCATCTCGGCAACCAATTGCTGCTCGGTAAACTTCTTGCCGCCGACCACAATCGTGTTGTTGGCAGAAGCACTGCCCACAACACCGCAAACAAGACTCAGGGTAAAGATCAGACTGGCCAGCATTCGATAAATCATCGTGCACCTCATATTATTGGTTTTGTCCATGGTCATCGGATTCACTCGCGCCCGGTCAACCTCAAGCCCCGTGACACTGCAATGTTTTGAATCAAGCCGCAGCCCAGATCGACCGCAATCGCCAACAGCGCGGTCGCCGCGGCACCGGCCAGCATCATGCCGAAGTCGTTCAAGTCGATCCCGGTAAAGATCAACTCGCCCAGCCCGCCGCCACCGACCAGGAAGGCCAGCGGCGCGGTACCGACGTTGATCGCCAGCGCCGTGCGGATGCCCGCGAAAATCACGTTCATCGCGTTCGGAATTTCAACTTTCCACAGCGTTTCCCGTGGCGTCATACCCATGGCCTCGGCCGCTTCGACCAAGTGCTGCGGCACGGCGCGCAAGCCTTCATAGGTGTTGACTGCCACGGGCAACAACGTCGCGACAAACAACCCGATGATGGCCGCGCCGCTACCGACACCAATCAAACTCATGGCCAACGCCAGCAACGCGAGCTTGGGAATCGCCTGCCCTACGTTAAGGACCTGCATGCTGGCCATGGCGTAACGCTGGTTCGCCGGACGGCTCATCCACACACCCAACGGCAGCGCGATGACCAGGGCCAGGACCCCACTGACCGCCACGATCTGCAGATGCTGGACCGTCAGGTAGCTGATGTCGCCCCAGTAAAACTGCAGCCCTTCCCACAATCTGATCAGTAAGTCAGACATCTTCAGTGCACCACCGGAGTAATGTTTTCAACAAGTCGTGCCAGGATGTCGGCCTGGTGGACATAGCCGATAAAGCGCCCGTCGCTGTCGTTGCAAAGTGCCCAGTCCTGGCCGCGACCCAGCAGTTGCGAAAGCACCTGGCGCAGGTCATCCCCTGGCTTGACGATCAGGTGCGATTGCGAAAAAACAGCGCTGTTGCCGCCAACGATCTGCATGTGTTCCCGTGGCGGGACCTTGCTGGCCACGTCAGCCGCGCGCAGCAGACGCAGGCGCTTCATGATCCGGTCGCCACCCATGAAGTTCGCCACGAACTCACTGTTGGGCCGGGCCAGCAGATCATCCGAGCTGCCGAACTGCTGGATTTTTCCGTTATGGAACAGGGCGACGCAGTCCGCCATCTTCACCGCTTCATCGATGTCGTGACTGACAAACAGGACGGTCTTGTTGACGAGGCGCTGGATGCGCATGAACTCGTCCTGGATCACTTCCCGGTTGATCGGGTCGATCGCGCCAAAGGGCTCGTCCATCAGCATCACGGGCGGATCCGCTGCCAGGGCCCGGGCCACGCCTACGCGTTGCTGTTGACCACCGGAAAGTTCACACGGATAGCGCTTGAGAAATTTCGACGGATCCAGCGCGACCACTTCCAGCAACTCCGCGGCGCGCTTTCGGCTTTTGGTTTTGTCCCATCCCAACAGATTGGGAACGACGCAGATGTTTTCCTCAACGGTCATGTTCGGGAACAGGCCGACTTGCTGGATCACATAGCCGATGGAGCGCTTGAGGGTGACGCTGTCCAGTTCGGACGTGTCGCGACCGCCGATTCTGATCGTGCCGGAGGTAGGCGTGATCAGTCGGTTGATCATTTTCAGCGTCGTGGTCTTGCCACAGCCCGACGGCCCAAGCAGTACGCAGATCTGCCCCTCTTCAACATTGAATGAGACATCTTCTACTGCAGTGATTGAGCCGAATTGCTTGTTCAGGTTTTCGATCTGGATCACGTCGTAGCTTCCTTCATTCGGCCGGTGGCCACTTTGTTCTTGTTCAAGCCTTTTGGCGTCAGCAGGCGCTGCAAGCCGTACAACGCGTAATCGGCCGCAATGGCGATGACACTGATGACGATCGCGCCGGCCAACAGCTGTCGGGTATCCGATTGCGCGATGCCGCGAATGATCAGGCTGCCCAGGCCGCCGGCGCCGATGTAGGCCGCGATGGCTGCGATGCCGATGTTGATGACGGTCGCCATCCTCACGCCCGCCATGATCAGCGGGACCGCAATCGGCAGTTCAACCTTGCGCAATCGTTGCCCGGTCGACATGCCCATCCCGATCGCCGCTTCGCGCAAGGCCGGATCGATGTTGGAGATCGCAGTGGTGGTGTTGCGGATGATGGGCAATTGGGAGTAGAGAAACAGCGCAATGACCGCCGGCACGACGCCGATCCCGTAGCCGATCAGCGACAGGGCCGGAATCATCAGCCCGAACAGCGCGGCGGAGGGAATGGTCATCAGGACCGCGGCGAAGGCCAGGACCCAGCGACGCGTTCTGGGGTGCTGGGAGATCGCGATCCCGACAGGCACGCCCGTCAGAATCGCCAAACCCACCGCAACCGCCACGATGAGCAGGTGCTGCCCGAGTAGCAGACTGATCAGCCCGCCGTTTTCCAGAATGAAACTCAAGGTTTCCATGGTTGTTATGCCTTCTGTACGTCATTGTTGTTTTTATCGGTCGCGCATCTGGAATTGAACGCCGGATCTGTAGGAAACATTACCGCGCTACCGTAGGCACTCTGAGCTTCGAGTTCGACGATTTCTATCAAAAAAACGACGTCACGCGGCAAGCCAACTCGCAATGCAAGGCGCAGGGTCGATTGAGGGCGCAAGTATGCGGGATCGCCAAATGACCCAGGCTTGTCAGAGCGCACCGCCTGTCGGGCCGAGTCATTAGCTTGCTATGGGATTTTGCAGAGAGGATTGGTTCAGAGGTTTTTCAGGGGGTTGACGGTTGTTGACCCATGCACTCAGTGACTGAAATCAGGAGTGAGCATCATCAAATTTCCGCCGCTCTTCACCGGGCGTACATCCCCAGACACGACGGTAAGCAGCACCCAGATGTGACGCCGAGACGAACCCACAGCTGTAGGCAATGGACGCAATGGGCTGGGTGCTTTCACGCAGCAACCGGCGTGCTTCGTTCAACCTGAGCTCCAGATAGAATTTCTTCGGCGTCATGCCGAAGTGCTGATGCCACAACCGCTCGAGTTGACGGTGGGACAGATTGCAACGGTCGGCGATCTCTTCGATGCCGACGATGTTCTCCAGATTGTTCTCCATGAAGGCGATGGCGGCTGTCAGCCTGCGATCGTGAATGCCGAACCGCCACTGGATCGACATCCGCTGATGCTCTTCCGGCGCGCGTATCCTGGCGTGCAGAAATTGCTCGGCGATGCTCGCCGCGAGCTGGTTACCGAAATCAAGCGCGACTTGTGCCAGCATGAGGTCGATGGCCGCCGTCCCGCCGGCACACGTCCAGCGGTTGCCATGGTTGACGTACAGCTCCCTGGTGACTTCGATCGTGGGGAATTCCTCCGAAAACTGGCCGATGGACTCCCAGTGCAAGGTGCAGCGCTTGCCTTCCAGTAAGCCTGCGCGTGCGAGGATGAACGTACCGGTGCTCAGTGCGCCGACGGTGATCCCGCGGGACGCTGCGCGCTGCAGGAAGCGCAGCATTTTGGGTGGTTTCTGATGCTCGATGTCCAGGCTCGCCAGGACAAAAACGCGATCCAGTTCCGGCGCCTGATCAATCGGCACGGTCTGGATTTCGATACCGCTGCTGGAGCTGACCGGTCCGCCCGACTCCGTGAGCAGGGTCCACTCATAAAGCGTTTTGCCGGACAGTCGATTGGCCGCGCGCAAAGGCTCGCTGGCACCCGCCAGGGCCATCATGGAGAACTGAGGGAGAATCAGCAGCCCGATTCGCTTGGTTGTGTGGCTATTCACAGACGTCGCTGACTCACTGGGGGCTGTCATCGCCAGATCCTTTCATGGGGGGCAGCCATTCAAGTGAACAGCCTGGGCCACCCGAAGAAGTGGCTTTGCACCCGCCATGTTAGGGGTTGAGCATGCATTCAGCCAGATTCAATCGTTGAGACAGCGAACCAGCCCTGCCGAAGCGTTACGACAGATCAGAACGACGGGAGCAATACACCCCGCGATGCTGGAAATCGCTGCGAGACCTCGACGCCCGAGGTCTCGCAGGAGAATGGCGAGCGGATCAGCCGCGCGCGCGGATGGCTTCATCGATGCTCTGGATCATCGACTTGAACACAGGGCTGTCGACCTGATTCTGCTGGCCATGTTGCATGTGCGAAATGATCAGCGCGTTCGGGCCGGCATCGCCCGGATAGTTCTGGTGCAGACGCACAGACTCCGACGGCATGTGCAAGGTGTTGTCGGCGCCATGGATGATCAGCGCGGGCGGGAAGCCTTTTGCACCTTCGATGGACTGCTCCGGGTCATACACCACATAGGACTTGTAGGACTTCGCCGTCACGTAGGTGCAGCCCGGCCAACGGTCCGCGCCGCCCGCTTCGGTGTAGCCACCCAGTTGCTGATCGACATAAGCCTGGGTCTCAGGATCCAGCGGGTAGTAACCGAGACGGGTCCCATCAGTGCCGGTGTCGAACGGAGGGATCGGCGCGTTATCCGCCAGTTGCTGGATGGCTGCGTCAGCCGCAGCCTGATCAGCGCGCAAGGCTTGCAGTTTGCGGATGTTGGTATAACTCATCGGCACCCAGAAGCGGATCTGTTCACCGCCGGCCGCGGCCAGTTCAGCCACTGCACCGAGGCTTGCCACCGAGCCCATCGCCCACGATGCGACCACCGGCATCTCACCGAAATTCTCGCGCGCCCATTCAACGGCACCGAGCACTTCATCTTTCTGGTCTTCGAGGATGACGTTGGTGATGACCTTGTCACCTGACTCGAGGGTATTACGGATGTGCTTGTTGGAAAAAAAGCCTGCCACGTCGTAGGTCATGACGCGATAACCCAGGCCTGCCAGGGCGCGACCGAACAGTTGGCCGTACATCGTGACCCCGCCGGTGAAGCCGGAGTTGAAGATGACCGGTGGCAGTTTTTGCGCCGCGGCGTCGAGTTGTTCTGGCTGAAAAACCGTGCCTTTGAGGCTCAGGGTTTCATCGCCATACTTGACGGTGAAGTTGATGTCTTTTGTTGTAATGTTCGTCATTGCTGGTTATCTCGAAGTGGGAGCGTGGGCGTAGATCAACTTACCCATTGGCCAGATGCTCCTCGCAGAAGTTGGCCAACAGGAATTCGGGTTTCTTTGGAAACATGCAGTGCAACGGCATCAACAAAGTTGAAAGCGCTGTTCAGATTAAAGAGGCCGGAATACGGAACTCCCTTGTTGTCAGTTCCAACATGAGGTGCATCCGTTGCTTCCAGAAGAATCTTGTCCGCGCCGACTGCGCAAACAATTTGCGTGACGAAACGAGCTGTTTCCTCGGGATGGACGCAAGTGCGATAGCCAGGGCCCTTGAACCACACGTTGCCTCGTACTCTGGCTTCAGTGAGTAGCGCGATGTAGGCCGGTTCGGTGATGTCACGCTCGCTGTGACAAGTGCCCAGGTGATCGATAATGACCCGCACATCGCGAGGGATCTGGCGCAATACGCGCAGATTCGTCTCGGCTTCTTTCGCGTAAATGTGCAGATGTTGGCGTGGTAGCAAGCGGCCATAAAACGCCGTCCACTGCTCATCACTGAATTGCGTATCGGAAACCGTTTCAGGCCTTGCATCGTGCAGAACGATCCGTGCGCCAACCACCTGCGGGTGCGAGAGGCGTTCCTGGGTGGCGTAAGCAGGTTCTGCCTTGATCGTCCCCACCAATTTGACGTCCCCATAGCGCAGAGGGTTGGCCGCCTGGAGATTCTTGAGTTCGTCAAATGAAGCAAATACGTTTTCTGAATCCGGCAGAATGCTCAAATGGACGTTATTGAGGAGCGTCGGAGCAATTCCGGCATCGATCAATGTATCCAGATAAGCAGTCAGCGGATGCGGCTCAGGTAACGCATAGGGCAGCGAACCGGCCACTCGGCGTAGGTCTTGTGATGTATAGAAATGAACGTGACTGTCTATTCTTTTGATCAACGGCAGCATGATTATTGTTTCCTGCTTTTGTGCGAAAACAATAATCGTCGTCAGTGCTTCATCGCTCCCGCCAACTCGACGTGTAGTATCAAAATTTCGCCATGCGCGATTTTGCGGGCAAGGATGCGCTGGCAATCAGTGCATGGATGTGAAGAGGCGAACTGAGCCTTGGGGTTCTATGTCGCAACGCTGGCAGGACTCTAGAGTCGTGAAAATGAAACCCGGAGCGGTCGATGGGTAGGCGGTCTGTCAGATGGATGGCGAAAAATTGATGGATTTCGACCGCTGGTGATGCAGTCAGGGCCCGGCCTCCGGGCCCTGATGCTCAAGCCTGCTTCAAGGCGCCATCGAACGCTGGCGTCAACCCCGACAACTCCAGCTTGCGGACAAAGTCGCCGAGACGCTGCTGCTTGTAGGCGTCCACGTCCATGTCACGGTAGTCGTAGAAACCCTGGCCATCGCGCAAGCCATTGCGGCCGTTTTGCATGTTGTCGGCGATCACCTGCGGCGATTCGAAACGCGGTGACAGCGCGCCACTCAAGTAGCGCGAGGCGTAGTACAAAATGTCGCCGCCGCCCCAGTCGATGAACTCAAGCAGGCCCAGCACCGAGAAGCGCAAACCAAAGCCGACGCGCACCGCCGTGTCGATATCTTCTGCGCTGGCCACGCCCTCTTCCACCATCCGTGCCGCTTCGTTCATGACCAATGCCTGGATGCGCGGCACGATGTAGCCAGCCACCGGATTGCACACCACGGGCACCTTGCCGATCCGCTTGAGCAGTTGCAGCAGCCGTTCGACCACCTGCGGGCAGGTCGCTTCGCTGCGGCTGACTTCCACCAGCGGCATCAGGTACGCGGGATTGAGCCAGTGCGCATTCACGAAGCGCTGCGGCTCACTGACCATTTCGCTCAACTCGGTGACCAGGAAAGTCGAGGTGGTCGACGCGATGATCGTCGACCCCGGGACATGCTCGCTGACCCAGGCGAAGGTCTGCTGCTTGACCCCGATGACCTCCGGCACCGCTTCGAACACCAGGTCGCACAGGCGCAATGCCTCTGCGGCCTGGGACCGGGATTGCAGCGTCAACCGGGATATCGCGATGTCCGCCTGTTCCAGCTCAAGCACGCCGAGGCGTACCAGCATCTGCAGTTCGCTGCGGATGTTGTTGCGCACTCGCTCGAAGTAGCCGTGCCGCTCATCCTCGGCGCGATCCTTGATATCGATGAGGGTGACCGGCAGGCCCGCATGGATGAACGCCAGGGCAATGCCCTCGCCCATCCGGCCGGCACCGACCACGCTGACGTGGGGCAGCGCGGCGTTCATCAGTTGTAGCCCTTGGTCAGAAGCTCGGTCATCTGCGCCCGACTCAGCGTGGCCAGACCGAGGTTTTCCAGGGTGCGGCCTTCAGCGTAGAGGTCACGACAGGCGACGACCGAGGCAATGCTCAGCAGGCCCTGCGCCACCGGGGTCGGCACACCGGCCCAGCGGCCGACGGACACCAGGAAGGACAGGCCCAGGCGGGTGTCTTCGAGCATGTAGCGATGCGTCTGCAGATCGATGTCTTCGCGCCAGTCGCCGCTGTCGGTCAGCTTGCCGTGGGCACCGCGCCCGTACATCCACTCGTCACCTTCGCTGGTGTTGTAGTGGTCGGCCAGCGGGAAGTGCGGCGCGCCGTAGGTCAGCGCTTCGCGCACGGCCATGCGTTCGGCATCAAGCTGGTTGGTCACGCGGCGAATCGACGGTTGGGTGCCTTCGTTGTGAATGTCCCAGGCCTCGAAATGCTCCAGGGGACCTGCGTTCATCATGATCAGCGGCGGGTGGATGATGGGGCCGGCGTTCATCAACGCACCGCTCAGGGCGTCTTCAATCGGCTCGACGCTCGGGTAGGCCTCGCGCAGCACCGCGAAAGCATGCTCGGACAGGTTGCTGGGGAATACGCCAGTGGGCAGGCGGGTGGCGTAGCCGCTGATCACCAGGTCGCTGGCGCCGTGTTTACGGACCAGGTACGGCAGCGTGCCGGTTTCAGCGAAGGCGACTTTGCTGTGGTTGCCCGCATCGGCCATGGCCTTGGCGAACACGAAGCTGCCGAAGGTGCCCGGCGGCAGGAACACCACCTGACCGTCGTGCAGGTGCGGCGCCACGTGTTTGGCCAGGTCTTCGTGGGAGGTCGACGGCAGCGGGATGATCACCAGTTGCGCGTCGCCCAGGGCTTCGGCCAGGTCGTCGGTGAACGAGAGCTTGTCGCCCTGCTTTCCGACGGACAATTTGCGAGTGCCCTTGTAGTCCTTGATGGTCAGGCTGCCGATGACCAGCAGCTCTTTGAGCGCGGCGCAGTCTCGACGCCACAGGCGGGTCTGGTGCCCTTTTTCAGCCATTTCGACAGCAGCGGCGTAACAGCCGTGACCACCACCCAGCACGGTAATATTCATGCAGATACTCCTTTTTGTTAGAGACTCGATCCTATCGAGCCGCACCGCCACAGACTCATCCGATTGCGCAGCCGAATGACGAATTGCGCAGGAGTCTCAATGCTTCTGCCACCGCAGGGTGTCAGACGGCAAACAGCCGTAGCGTTGCCGATAGGCGCTGGAGAAATGCCCGAAGCTGTTGATGCCATGACGCAACAGGATATCGGTGACGGTTTCACCAGCCCTGCCCTGCTTGAGCGACTCGTGGATCACCGCCAGGCGACGGTCGCGGATGTACTCGACCGGCGCCTGCTGGAGGAACTGGTTGAAGCCGTTCTGCAGGGTGCGCACCGAGACGCCACATAGCTCGCTCAAGGTCGTCAGGCTGATCGGTTGGTCGAGGTGTTCCTCGATGTAGTCACGGGCCTTTTTCACGTGGTGCGGCAGCGGCGCGCGCGAGTCGATCAACAGATCCGCCGAGTAGTTGTGCGGCAACTGTGTGAGCAGCAGTTGCATCAGGTATTCGGACAGGCCGCTGGCGAGGCGCAAACCGTCCACGCCGCTGCCGTACAGCCGGCAGATGTAGTCCAGGGTGTGATAGAGGCTGACGACGCCGGCGCCCAGGTGGTCGACGCTGACATCAAAGATCACCGACTGCCGCAGACTGCGGCCGAGCAGGCGTTGCAGTTGAGTCTCCAGGGCATCACGGTCGACACGCAGGATCAGGTTGCGGCACTCGCCATCGGTGACGATGCGGCTTTGCGCGAACGGCGAGGAAACGCTCAGGTAGCCCGACTGCATCGCCGCGCTGCGCCGCCCGTGGGCCACCTCGCAATGCCCCTGCAAGGTAATGCGAAACAGGTACTGATCGGCAATGTCGCCGATGGTGATCTCCACCGGCGCGCCATAGCGCAGGTCGAGCAGCGCCGAATCGCCGAAGAATACGCCGTTGAGCCGGGTGTAAATGGGCTCGTCACGCAGCACGTTGAAGCTGTGCGGGCACAGGTATTGGCTGACCTTGTCCTTGATCTCGCGGTAATCGGCCGAGCTGAGCAGGCTATGTCGTTCCAACAGGTGTACATCATTCAACATCAAGGGTTCTCCTGACCTGGAGCACCTCGGCCCCGCTCCCTTTAACAGGAGCGAGGCCGGGGCGCCGATCGTGGACTATGACCAATCAAGCCCGGGTCGGGTGCTCACGGGCATAGCTTTCGCGGAAATGACGGCAACCACGCCATAGCAGCAGCACGGTCAATGCCGACGCGCCGGCAATCACCAGCGACATCGACGAACCGACTGCTGCGGGCGATCCGAAGTAGCGGTCGGTCAACAGCGCCACCAGCGTGGTGCCCAGGCCCAGGCCCAGCAGATTGCTGATCAGCAGGAACACGGCCGAGACCTGTGCGCGCACCTGGTTCGGCGCAAGGATCTGCATCGCCGCCGTGGACGCCGGCATCGGAAACGAAGCGAAGAACATCGCTGGCACCAACAGGGTCACCGACAGCCACAGTTGATCGACTTGCGGGAACAGCACGGCCGGCACCGCCATGCCGAGGGCACCGATGACGCCAGTGCGCATGGCAGCGTCCTGATGACCTTTCTTGGCCAGATAATCGGTGAGCCATCCACCGAACAGCACCCCGGCGGTGTTGGCCACCAACAGCACGGTGCCGAGCATGTAGCCCGCCTCCATCGGCGACAGGCCGAATTTGCGGATATACAGCGCCGGGCTCCAGCTCATCAAGCAGAACAAGGCCATGGCGTAGAACGAAAAACCCAGGTAATGACAGGTGAAGGTGGCACGGTGGCGGCCGAGGAAGCGCAAGCCATCGCTCATCGCGACCTTCTTCGCCCGACCCTGCGCATCGACCTGCAGGCCTTTGCGCGCCGGGTCGCGCACGGTGAGCCAGATCAACAGGCCGACCACGATACCGGGCAGGCCGACAATGAAGAACGCCAGCTGCCAGGCCTTCATCGCGCCGAGAAAGGCGACCTCGATGGTGTTCATGTCCTTGAGCATCGCGATCACATAGCCGCCCACCAGGAAGGCCAGGCCACCACCGACGAACGAGCCGATCGAGTAGATGCCCACTGCGCGGCCGAGCTTTTCCTTGGGGACATGTCGCTGAACATCGAGTAGGCCGAGGGCGACAGGGCCGCTTCGCCGACGCCGACGCCAATGCGGGCGAGGAACATGTGCAGGAAGTTCTTGCTCATGCCGCAGGCAGCCGTCGCCAGGCTCCAGAACACCACGCCGACGGCGATGATCTTCGGTCGGGAGAAGCGATCGGCCAGATAGGCGATGGGCATGCCCATGAACGCGTAGAACAACGAAAAGGCCAGCCCGTGCAGCAAGCTGAACTGGGTGTCGCTGATCTGCAGGTCGGCTTTGATCGGCTCGATCATCAGCGCCAGGATCTGCCGATCCACAAATGAAAAGATGTAGGCGATCATGCACAGGCCGACCACGTACCACTCGTAAATGTAGGTTTTCTTCTTCTGCTGCTGCAGGACCGCGTTATCGACCTGGATATTCACTAGTGTTTGCTCCTCTTGGAATCCGCTCATGCGCGCAGCGCGCCGGGTGACGGTGCACAGCACACCGACTGGGAAGTTGCGGGGCAGATGTAAAGGACAAAGGGTTCGAACATGGTCAGGCCTCTTATTGTTATGGGGTCAAATCCCGGGTGGACTGGGCTTACCAGAACTTCCAGGTGTAGGTCGTGGCGACACGGAATTCGTTGTAGTCGTAGCCGTACTTCTGTTTCACGTCGATGTTACGCAGGTCCAGCCCCAGGCCTTGCAACGCCCCGCTCTGCACCACGTAGTTGAGCCCCAGAAAGCGTTCGCTTTCCTGGTTGTCGCTCAGGTTGTTGCCACGGTCCCAGTTGGTACCCTTGATGTAGCGGGTGTAGAGCTTCAGCCCCGGCACGCCCATCCCGGCAAAGTCATAGCTGTAGCGCGCGCCCCAGGACTTTTCATCCGGGCGGACAAACCCCAGGGACGACCAGTGCACCAGGTAAGGTTGCGGGATAAAACCGTTCATGGTCGGGAACACGCTGTCACCGAGCATGCGCTGGTAACTGAGGCCAAACATGTGAGCGCCTTTGAGCAAGGAGAACAATGCACCGTAGGAACGGTTGTCGATTTCACCGTTCAATGCATTGCCATCTTCATTGTTATTGAAGTAGCGCAAGTCGGTTTTAAGTTTGTAGCCATTACCCAAGTCAGCCATATGCATCAGGCCAAAATAGTGCTGCTGATAAATATCGTGCAACACGCCATAGAAATAACTGGCTTGCAGGTTCTTGGTGATGTCGTAAGTTGCGCCGCCAAAGTCCAGGCCGTCACTGTCGAGATTATCGGTGGAACCAAACTTGTACAGTTTCTCGTGGTTGGAAGATTCCCGTGTCGCAGCAGACCAGAAACGGCCGCCGGTCATCGTCAACCCATCGACTTCCTTGGACTCGACCACGGCCCCTTGGTAGATGGTATCCAGTTGCCGACTGGGGTCATCGAATGCCACCGGCAGTTGTGGGCGAAGGTCACCGACCTTCAACTCGGTCTTGCTGTAGCGCATCTTGAAGGTAGCGCCAGCGCGGCTGTAGTCATCGGCCGTCTGCTGGTCACGGACGCTGTACGGCAGCGAACCGTCGTTGCCCGACGAATCCAGGCGCACGGCGTACTGCGCATCCACATCAAGGCCGATCGCCAGGGCCGTGTCGGTGTAACCGGACGTAAACTGCGCATCGAAACCCTGAGACCAACTATGCACTTCAGAAACCGGCGCATTGTTATTGGTGTAGTTACGGTGCAAGTAGAAGTTACGCGTATCCACTTTCAAGTGACTGTCATCGACAACATCGGCATAGGCTGCCAATGGCGAACAGATCATTCCCAACACGCCGGCAATACCGAGCCCACGGCAAGATTGTTTTACCTGATACATCTAACTTCTCCACACTTGTATGTGCTGGGCACTGTATTTATAGGAGCAGATTCGAACTGAAAACTAAAAATGCCGACAGCCGAACACCGAGCCTTCTTGCGCAGGAAGGCGGATTGCATCAGGGATATAAAGAACGATGGGTTCGAGCATTGTCAGGCCTCTTGTTGTTATGGGGTAAAACGCCAGGCGGGCTCAATGGAACAGTCCGCTACGACGACACGCCTCTTGTCTACCCAAGGTAAGTCAGTAGGCGCCGCGCCGATATCGAGATGAACAGCATCCGTTGGGGGGAAAACTTCAACCCGGCTAAAGGTTTCCCGTAGTCGACTCAAAAGCGCAGGGCACACAGTGGGAGACGGCAAGCCTGAGTTGCATAAGCCTTCCTTTAGCGAGGTCTTGTTGTTGGATGGGCCCTAAACTAGCGATTGCACTGCCTGCCAACCTCCCCGATTACGCAGGCGACTCTCCAATTGCGCAGCCTGATACAGACAACCTGAGCGCTGCCGCCGCCGTGCAACCAGCGTATCGTCGGGGCACAAGCCAACCGCAGCCTGGCGCCCTGACGATCCCGTCAGGCAGCGGCATGAATTACACAGGACAGAATGAGAGCTTGCGGGAACACCCGGGCCGGGTGCTGGTGACATGGGGGTATGGGGGTATGGGGCGAAGGAGTCCTGCAGAAAGAAAATGCAATCCTTCTCACCCAAGTCGAGAATCTGATCGTTGGTGATCCTCGAAAGCCTGAGTCTCCGGGCTGGCGTAAACAGGCAGCAATCGGCTGGAGCAGACATTCATGATGGTCGGGATCAGCTGCTGAAACAGACGCTGATCACGGAGGTCTTCATGTCTCTTACTCTGCGAACAAACAAGGCCGCCCGTGCGGCCTTGCCAATTCCTTACATCTCAACCTGTGTACCCAGTTCTATCACCCGATTCAACGGCAACTTGAAGTACTTCAGGTTGCTGTTGGCGTTCTTGAGTAAAAAGGCGAACAGACTTTCTCGCCAACGGGCCATACCGATGCGCTTGGTCGGGATCACCGTTTCCCGGCTGAGGAAATAGGTGGTGCGCATCGGACTGAAATCCAGTTCTGACAAGTGACAGTGACTCAACGCCAAGGGGACATCAGGCTCCTCGATAAAACCAAAGTGCAGACTGACCCGGAAGAACCCTTCGCCATAGGCTTCAACCTCAAACCGTCGATCAGCACTCACACGAGGGCTGTCCTCAGACACCACAGTGAGCAACACCACTTGCTCATGCAAAACCTGGTTATGCAGCAGGTTGTGCAGCAGCGCATGCGGAACGGCATCGGCCCTGGCCGTTAGAAACACTGCCGTGCCTTGTACGCGATGAGGAGGTTGCGTACGGATGCTACCGATGAATAGCGGTAGAGGCAGCGCGGTTTCATCCAGCCGTTCAACAATGATCTTGCGGCCCCGTTTCCAGGTGGTCATCAAAATGAACAGGCCAATACCGGCAATCACCGGGAACGCACCGCCCTGGAAGATCTTCGGCGCGTTGGCCGCGAAGTACAGGCCATCGACCAGCAAAAATCCCAGCAACATTGGAATGGCCAACCAGCGCGGAGTTTTCCATAGCAGCAGGACCACCGCCGAGGACAGGATTGTTGTGATCAACATGGTCCCCGTCACCGCGACACCATAAGCGGCGGCCAACGCACTGGACGACTCGAAACCAAGCACCAGCAGCACAACACCGACCATCAACGCCCAGTTAACCGTGCCGATGTAAATCTGTCCCTGCTCCTGGCTGGAGGTGTGTTGGATAAACATCCGAGGGACATACCCAAGCTGGATGGCCTGGTGAGTCAGGGAAAAAGCGCCGGAGATCACGGCTTGAGAAGCGATGATGGTCGCCAGTGTGGAGAGTGCGACCATCGGCAGCAAGGCCCAGCCCGGCGCGAGCAAATAAAACGGATTGCGCACCGCCTCCGGATTTTCCAGGATCAAGGCACCTTGGCCAAAATAATTGAGTACCAGTCCTGGCAACACCAATATGAACCACGCGCGGGCAATGGGCTTGCGACCGAAGTGCCCCATGTCGGCATACAGTGCTTCGGCGCCCGTCAGCGCGAGTACCACTGCACCAAGGATGGCCACACCGATTCCCGGATGAGCGATAAAAAAATGCGCTCCCCAGTATGGATTGAGCGCTTGCAGCACTTCCGGCCGCTGCAAAATCCCGTAGATCCCCAGCGCACCCAGCACTACAAACCACAGCACCATCACTGGGCCGAACAGGATACCGATGCGAGCCGTACCGTGTTTCTGTATCAAGAACAGCGCCACCAGCACGATCACCGACAAAGGCACAACCCAGTGCTCGATTCCGTCAAACGCCAGCTGTAGCCCTTCAACCGCCGAGAGCACAGAAATAGCCGGGGTAATCATGCTATCCCCGTAAAAAAGTGCCGCACCGAAGAGGCCAAGCAGAACGAGTATTTTACTCATATGCGGATAAGGTGCTGCCGCACGGCGGGCTAACGCCGTCAACGCCATGATGCCGCCTTCGCCCTGGTTGTTGGCACGCAGGATGAACAGTACATATTTGATCGAAACGACCCAAATCAGTGACCAGAAGACCAACGACAGAATACCCAGCACGCCGTCGTGGTTAGCCTGAACGCCGTAGTGGCCGGCAAAGACTTCTTTCAGCGTGTAGAGGGGGCTGGTGCCGATGTCTCCGTAAACCACACCGACCGCGGCGACGAGCAAGCCCGCTCCTGACGTTTTGGATTGCGGGTTTTCATGTGCTCCGATTGCTGTTTCACTCAAGGGTCGCTTCTCTCGAATTACGGGGAGGAAGTGCATGCCATCCTTGGGCAAAACGATATGCCCAGGCCACTGAAGCCTCAAGGCGCATGGACGTTCTAGAAAGTCGCGGCCAGTATCTTTGAGGGCGGAAACAGCAGTCGTAAAGAAAGCGTAAAAAATTTACGGCAGATATTCGAAACATCAGATCAGAACTGGCGGCTTGGGTCTGTTCGACATTGCCGGACTGACAGACTGAGTCGATTGCAGCCTTGCGCGACAGGCAACAATCGGCCAAAAGCAGTCAATTGCGATCGACTGCAGACGGTCAGCGTCTCGCTGTCAGGCCATGGCAGAGTTCATTTATTTTCGCGAAGCGCGCGAGTACATTCGAGAGATAGAACGTAACAGCCCTCGCCCTGAACCCTCGACCAAGCTGAAAGCGCCACTATCAGGAAAAGGTCGCCAGCTGACCTTCTTGACCGGCAGTAAACGGCCGATTCTGTTGAAAAAGTCGACCCGCCCTGGCTAGCCATGCATCGAGCGGTGAAAGCGCCTTCTTTGCACGCCGCTACGTCAAATCCGAGTCCTGGACCTTCTGCGCAAAACACAGATTTCAATCTCAGACGCGCACTTTTCTGCAGTGGAAACCGAAGCCGACTTTTTCAACAGAATCAGCCATAAGCAGCCAGTCGGAAATGCCCACGAAACCATGGGCGATTCACTCTGGGGCACACAGGCATTCAGCTTCCCTGCGCCCTCGGTTCCCGACTGGGAGCACGGCGCCTACAAAGTTGCCATTATCATTTGTCGTCCATCTTTGTTGACGATTGTGGCCGGCGCTCAGTGCTCTCTTCGGCGTTGGGCGCTTCTGGAAAACTCCCTGGCGTGAACACATGGGTCTGCAAGTCGCTGGCATCGACTTCGGCGACACCATGAACCGAACGGGCCAGACCAATGGCCTGTTCGCACTGTCTATGAGTGTCGACGCGGCCGCTTAACCCCACTATGCCCGCATGGGTTTTGACATTGATATGCAGGCTAAGGGTCGGATCGGAAAATGCCAGGGCCGACTTCACCTTGGCGGTAATCCATGCATCGTGAACGGCCATTTCCAGACCATGAGAGTAATGCTGGAAGGAGTGAATTTTCATGGCTGAACCCTCTCTCGCGTAATCAGACGTACTGTCCATCCCATTTGCTGCGCCGCCCCTCTGCCTGTCAGGTGAACGCTATGAATACCTGATTCGTTTTGGAGCGCTCGCCACGCAAACATTGACAGAAATTAATTATAGTACGGCCGTTGCCTGCGGTCAGAGCGCTGTCCCCGTGAACGTCCGCCTTGGTCGCTCTGTGCCAGGCGCAACACCTACAGAGCACGCCAAACAGTCCTTATTGCGATCAGCCCCGATCAACCCATAGCTGCCGATCTCGACCGACAGAAAACGGCCGATTCTGTCGAAAAAGTCGGTTCGACCAAACAGCCTGGTCATTGACTGGTTAAAACGCCTTTTTTGCACACTGCTACGTGAAATCCGAGTCCGGAAGCCTCTGCCGAAAGTAAAGATTTCAATCTCGGACGCTTACTTTTCTCGATGGCTATTGCAAAGGCTCGATTGCAGCGCTCCGGGTACCGGCGAACGCACTCGTGCCAAGCCAGCGCCACAAGTTTTGCGCATCCTGCACAGCGCCGTCTACACGCAGCTCTCGCGACTGAAGAACCTCCCTTGGTGTGCGGTCGCCGGTCCACACCTCGGTCAACGCGCGCACGCTAGAGTCCACGACGAGCGTGAGTTCGCGTCCGGGGTCGTCGCGGCACAGATCTGCCACACCATCTTCGACCACGAGCCACCACTCTTGCTCGCCGGACCGCGCGTCGCGGAATCTGAAGTGGATGACCACCGACCGGGACGGGAACATCTCGATGCGCGCGAACCGGCGCACGTCCCACATGAGCAGGCCCGCGTCGAGTTCGTTATCGCGCAGGCGACTGCCTATCCAACGCGCGCCCCAATGGCCTAGCGCCATTATGATGGGGCGCAAATCCTCGCCCGCTTCGGTCAGGCTGTACTCCCAGACCTTGCCTGCGGCTGTGCGATGTACGACACCGATATCTTCCAAGTGGCGCAGCCGCTGTGCCAGCAAGCTGGTGGACATCCGTGGTACGCCGCGGTGCAGTTCATTGAAGCGCTTACTGCCGCATAGCAGCTCGCGCACGACCAAAGGCGTCCAGCGCTCGCACAGTGCTTCAGCACCGCGCGCGACTGTGCAGAACTGACCGTAGCTTTCATCCATCGCCTGTACTCCGCAACTACAACGCTTCAGATTCTGAACTAGCCTCGCGACTTCATCACGCGCACGCTGAGGCCTTCGAAAGCCAACCGCCACAGGAGAACGCCATGACCATGATAGCCATCATTCAGCGCCCGCCAGTGCTGCTCGATCGCAGCGCGACGATCGCCCGGGCCGTGCAATCGGTCGCTGAGGCGGCGGCGGCGGGAGCCTCGCTGATCGTTTTGCCCGAACAGTTCATTCCAGGTTACCCGTCTTGGATCTGGCGGCTGGCGGCGGGAAGGGACGGGGCTGTAATGGGCCAGTTGCATGCGCGGCTGCTGGCCAACGCCGTCGATATTGCGAACGGTGACCTGAGCGAATTGTGCGAGGCCGCCAGAGTTCACGCCGTGACGATCGTGTGCGGCATCAATGAATGCGACCGGCGCCATGGCGGCGGCACGCTCTACAACAGCGTAGTCGTTATCGGCACGAACGGCGAAGTGCTCAACCGACACCGCAAGCTGATGCCAACGAACCCCGAGCGCATGGTCCATGGTTTCGGTGATGCGTCAGGGTTACGTACGGTCGACACACCCGTCGGCCGTGTTGGCACACTTATCTGCTGGGAAAGCTACATGCCGCTGGCACGCTATTCTCTGTATGCCCAAGGGGTGGAGATCTACATCGCACCCACGTATGACAGTGGCGATGGCTGGATCAGCACGATGCGCCACATAGCACTCGAAGGCCGTTGCTGGGTGCTCGGCAGCGGTACCTTGCTGCGCGGCAGCGACATCCCCGATGACTTTCCGGCTCGCATGCAACTGTTTCCCGATCCGCAAGAGTGGATCAACGACGGCGACTCGGTGGTGGTCAACCCTCAAGGCCGGATCACAGCCGGTCCATTACACCGAGAGGCAGGCATTCTGTATGCGGACATCGACGTCTCACTCGTGGCGCCAGCGCGGCGGACGCTCGACGTCACCGGGCACTACGCGCGCCCTGACATTTTCGAACTGCAGGTGCGGCGCACGCCGACGACAGCGGTGCGCTACATCGACGGGTGAAGCTAATCAACGCTCAAGCGATCCATCCCAACTTCGGCGGTACGCATAACAACTGATGAAGGAGTCATTCCATGAGCATTCAAAGGTCTTACAAAGGCAGTTGTTTTTGTGGCGCAGTCGAGTTCACCGTCAGCGGTGAGCCGGCCGCAATGGGCTATTGCCATTGCGAGTCGTGTCGACACTGGGCAGCAGCGCCGGTCAATGCCTTCACGCTGTGGAAACCCGAGGCGGTGCAAGTAACTCGGGGGGCTGACAACATTGGCACCTACAACAAGACACCGCAGAGTTATCGCAAATGGTGCAAGAGTTGCGGCGGTCATATCTTCACCGAACACCCAGGGATGGGGCTCATCGACGTATATGCCGCTGTCATCCCGGATCTCGCGTATTCGCCAGGCGTTCACGTCCACTATCAGGAAACCGTACTGCGCATCAAAGACGGGTTACCCAAGCTGAAGGATGTCCCCAGCGAATTAGGGGGGTCGGGCGTCAGCGTGGACGAATAGCGCTGGCACGGTAGCGTGTGGCGCTCCTCAAGAGTCTTGATTCAGGTTGACTGACTTCCTCAGTGCGTGAAGCGGCCGGTGGCGCCAGGCAATATACGGCCAGAAGCAGCCATTGAGTAGAGTTTACGAAACATGCGGCGACTCAACGAAAGCGTTGTTCTAGAGCCTTCGTTTCATTTTGAAGCACATTAAAAGTGCGCTACTCTCCGCCGCTCCATACGCATAAGGACGCTGCAGATGAATGTCAAAATTGAAACAAATGAACAAGGAAGCGGTTGCAAAGTCTAGCTTGACGACTCCCCTGTATCGTTCAAGATACCTGGAGGATGCTCAAACATATGTCGCGCAACTGCAAGAGCGGATTGAGGCTGCATCCAGCTCATTTGCTTCAGGGCCACATGCCCCTGACAGAGCTTGATTATCGTTGAGCAGCGTGTGCCCCTGCGCGCAGCGGCTTGTTTTCGAAGCAGTGCGCGCTCCGTACCGCGCTTGAATCAACAACAACCCGAGTATCAATCCGCAACCTGATCGAACCCGGGGCGACGCATCGTCAGGTTCCGGGCATTTCGACCTGACTGAACTTCACCGCCCCGGTACGACCTTCAGGCTATAGCTTGGGCTGCGCACTCAGCGCCGTGACCGCCCTGGTTTTCCTGAAGAAAACACCGTAGACAATCGACAGCACCAGCAGGAACGGCACACCGAACACCAGGGTCATCTTGAAGGCTTCAGTGAAGTAGGTGGTGATCATCACCGCCCCCATCAATACCAGCCCCAACAATGTGCTGTAGGGAAACAGGCGCATGCGGAACGACAGTTTGCGGTTGCCATTGCGTTCATGAAAACGACGGAAACAGTAGTGCGTGAGGAAGATCATGAACCAGGTAAAGATCGCGCCGAACATCGAGATCGCCATCATCAGGGTGAACGAACTTTCCGGGTACAGGATGTTGAGCAACGTCGCCAGGGCGATCCCTGAGCTGGAGAGCAACAGCGCGTTCAGCGGGATCCCGGTCTTGCTCAACACCCCCATGGATTTTGGCGCGTAGCCGGCACGGGACAGGCTGAACATCATGCGCGTGGTGATGTACAACTGGCTGTTCATCGCCGACAACGCCGCGATCAGGATCACGAAATTCATCACGCCGGTGGCGCCGGGAATGCCGATGGCTTGCATCACCGTGACGAACGGACTCTGGGCATGGCCCGCCTGGACCCAAGGCACGATTGCCAGCATCAACGCCAGGGTCAGCAGGTAGAACACCACCAGGCGCACGATAGTCCCGCGAAAGGCTTTCTTGACCGCTTGCTCCGGGTCTTTTGCCTCACCGGCAGCCACCGCGATCATCTCCACGCTCAGGTAGCTGAAGATCGACACGATCACCGCGATCCACATCCCTTGCAGACCATTGGGGAAGAAGCCGCCGTGAGCGGTGTAATTGTGCACGCCGTATTGCGGGTTGCCGGAACCGAACACCACATACACCGCCAGGATGATGAAGCCGACAATCGCGCCGATCTTGATGGTCGAGAACCAGTATTCGAAGGTGCCGAAGGTCTTCACGCTAATGGCATTGAGCACGATCAACACACTGGAGAACGAGAGGATCCATATCCACTCCGGCACGTTGGCAAACCAGTACTTCATGTACATCGCCACCGCCGTCACTTCCGTGCCGACCGCGAGCACAATCGCCGCCCAGTAGGCATAGCGCACCAGGAACCCGGCCAGCGGGCTGACATAAAATTCGGCATAGGCACCGAACGAACCCGAGGTCGAATGGGCCACGGTCATTTCCGCCAGGCAGCCCATCAGCAGCAAGGTGATGATTGCGCCAATGGCATAGCTGAGCAGTACGCTCGGCCCGGCATAGCCGATGGCATAGGCGCTGCCCATGAACAGCCCGGTGCCGATTGCACCGCCAATGGCAATCATGCTCATTTGCCCCGACGTCAGTTGACGCCGCAGGCCGTGTTCACGGTTGGATATCGTTTCGAAACCGGCGTTATCGGTCATTTTTATGTCCTCTGGATTTTGTCTTTCTTGAAGAGCACGTCGGGGGTTTAACGGTGGGGATCAGCCACGCACAGCAGGACACGGATCAGAAAATACTCAGTGGATACTCGATGATCACCCGGACTTCGTTGTTGTCCGTGGTGTCGGCCCGGGCGACCTGCGCGGTGGAACGCACACTGGCCTGACGCACACGTATTGAAAGGTCCCGGGCCTTGCCCGACTGCACGACATAGCGCGCCTCGATGTCGCGCTCCCAGCGCTTGCCGTCATCGCCGTAACGTCCATAGGCGCCATTGGGCCCGCCGTCGTAATGGCTGTCATCGATGTGGTCACCACTGACGTAACGCGACATGAAGCTCAGGCCCGGCACGCCGAAAGGCGCCATGTCCAGGTCATAACGCAGTTGCCAGGAGCGTTCGTTGGGGGCGTTGAAGTCGAGGACCTGAATCGAGTTGGCGAGGAAAATCGAAGTGCCCGGTTGCTGATCGAACCCCAGGTAATCGAACGGCTCATCGCCATCGACCCGCTGGTACGCCAGGGTCACTCGATGGGCACCGAACCTGTACGCGGTGGACAGCGACCAGGTGGTGTTGTCGATCTTGCCGGCCAGGCTCTGGCCACTGTCGTTGGTGCGATAGAGATTGAAATCCAGGTTCAGCGACTGGTCTGGCGCCAGCGCATAGGTGTAGTTGGCGTTGCCGTAGTACTGGCGCCAGATGTCGGTGAACTGCGAACCGTACAGGCTGACACTCAGTTGATCGCTCAGGGCGTAACTGCCGCCCAGATAATCGACGCTGCGGGTTTCCACGCCGGCGTACAGCGCTTTCAGCGCGCCATTGGCATTGGTCGAATTACTGTCGTTGCCGGCGGTGAAATGACCGATGTCCAGTTGCAATGCCTTGAGTTCATTGCTGGTCAGCTGAAAGCCGGTGGCAACGCTGGTGAACAGTCGCGCATTGCCGGTGCCGAACACCGGATTGAGCGGGGTCAGGTTGCCGTACTTGAGCTCGGTCTGCGAAATCCGCGCCTTCACCGCACCGCCCGCTTCGGAATACTCATCCTCGGGACGGCCATCGGCATCGACCGGCAGCAACCCCGTACCCGTGCGTCCCTTGCCACTGTCGAGCTTGAGGCCCAACTGCGCATAGGCATCGACCCCGAACCCCACCGTTCCCTGGGTGTAGCCGGAGCGGTAATCGAGCATGATCCCGTGGGCCCACTCGTCCCGATAGTTCTGCCCGCCCGGGTTGTTGAGGTTATTGCGGTAGAAATAGAAGTTACGGTTGGTCAAGGTCAGGCTACCGTCTTCGACAAATCCGTTGTCAGAAGCGGCACAGGCCATTTGGCCAAGGCAACTGGAGATGGCGAGCGGCAAGGCAGGCCAGAGGGACAATTTCATTCTGCGTGCTCCTTATTATTGTGATTGCAGAACTGGTGATTGGGCGAGCGAAGCCCTGCCGCGGGGAAATTCCCGCAGCAGGAAACGGACGCCGCAGGGTTCAGGTCACGCTGTGGCGAACCTGGAATTGCGCTTGCGACCAGGTGTTCCGGTCGAGGATCTCGCCGAGGATCTGTACCGCATCCCAGACTTCGGTGAAGGTCGTGTACAGCGGTGTGAAACCGAAACGCATGATGCGCGGCTCGCGATAATCACCAATCACGCCCTGTTCGATCAGGGCCTGGATCACCGCATAACCTTGCGGGTGTTCGAAGCTGACGTGGCTGCCACGCCGGGCGTGCTCACGCGGCGTGATCAACTTCAGTTCATGAGCCGCGCAACGCTGCTCGACCAATTCGATGAACAAGTCGGTCAGGGCCAGGGATTTGCGGCGCAAGCTGGCCATGTCGGTCTGGGCGAACACATCCAGGCCGCACTCGACCATCGCCAATGAGGTAATCGGCTGGGTACCGCACAGGTAGCGCGCGATGCCGCTGCTCGGCTCGTAATGCGACTCCATGGCGAACTGCCGCGAATGGCCGAACCAGCCGGACAACGGCTGCGGCACCAGATCGCACAACTGCGGCGAAACCCAGACAAAGGCCTGCGAACCCGGCCCGCCGTTGAGGTACTTGTAGGTGCAGCCGATGGCGTAATCGGCACCCGCCTGGTGCAGGTCGACCGGCACCGCGCCAGCGGAATGGGCCAGGTCCCAGATGGCCAGCGCACCGCATTCGTGGGTCAGCGCGGTCAGGGCCTGCATGTCGTGCATGTAGCCGGTCTTGTAATTGACGTGGGTGAGCATGACCACCGCCGTGTCCTGGTCAATTGCTTGCGGCAATGCTTGCGGACTGTCGACCAGGCGCAGGGTGTACCCCTGTTGCAGCATCTGCGCGAGGCCTTCGGCGATGTACAGGTCGGTGGGGAAATTGCTCGATTCGCTGACGATCACTCGCCGCTGCGGCGACCTTGTGGCCTGTACGCGCAAGGCAGCGCTCAGCACTTTGAACAGGTTGATCGAGGTGGTATCGGTCACCACGACTTCACCCTCCCCCGCGCCGATCAAACCCGCCAGGCGATTGCCCAAACGCTCGGACAGCTCGCGCCAGCCGGCGCTGTTCCAGCTGCGGATCAAGCCATTGCCCCACTCCTCGGCGACCACCGCTTGCGCCCGCGCCAATGCAGCGACCGGCCGCGCGCCCAGGGAATTGCCATCGAGATAGATAATCCCTTCGGGGAGCGCAAATTGCTGGCGCAGGGGGGCCAGAGCGTCCTGGGCATCAAGCGCCAGGCAACTGTTTCTTGTCGTCATCGGGTGTCCTGTTTTTTGTTATGCGACGCCATCCGGGCAGGTTGCATCAGCCGGTTCAGGCGCCCTGATTCAAGGCGATTCACTTGCCTTTCGATGGAGAAACAATGAACGAACCTTTGAAGAATTTTCGTGCAAAGTAACTGGCCATGTAGTAGTTATTTCGCAGAATATTCGAATCCAACCCCAATAAACGCGGATTTATTCAAACTATGAATCTTGACTCGACAGACCTGCGAATCCTGCATCAATTGCAACAGGATGGCCGTATCAGCAATCAGGAATTGGCGGAGAAAGTCGCCTTGTCACCCTCGGCTTGCCTGCGCCGGTTGCGCCTGCTGGAAAGCGAAGGAATCATCACCGGCTATCGCGCGGTGCTGAATGCCGAGCGGCTGGGCATTGAGCTGGAAGCGATCGTCCATGTGTCGTTGCGACAGGACGTCGAGGACTGGCACGAGACCTTCATCAAGAAGGTTCAGCAGTGGCCGGAAGTCGTCACCGCCTATGTCATTACCGGGGCGAGCAACTATGTGTTGCGGGTCCAGGCCCGCAACCTCAAACACTTCTCGGATTTCATCGTCAATCACCTCAACCGCACCGCCGGCGTCACCGATATACGTTCGGAAATCGTCCTGCAAAAAATCAAGGAGCGCGAGCAATTGCTGGATCTGGTGTTACGCAGGTAAGGCCGGGGCGGCCCTTCAAAGTCCCTGCTGGCGCCGGGCTTCGTTGCGCTGCAAGGTCATGCTCGGGGTTTCGTCGAACAGCTTGCGGTACTCGGTGGAAAACGGCCCAGGTGCATGAAGCCCCAGCCCATGGCGATCCCGGAAATACTGCGTACCGTGCCGTGCTCGAGGATCTCCTGGCGGACGGCGTTCAAGCGATGTTTTTTCAGGTAGGCCATCGGCGACAGGGCGAAGTACTTCTTGAATGCGTCGAACAACTTGAAGCGCGAAACGCCGGCAGCGGCAACCGGGCGCCGGAACCGGGCGCCGGAACCGGGCGCCCGATTCCGGCGTCCACTTCGGATCTGTTGAATGGGTTACACGCGTTGTGTAGTACTCAACGGCCGCAAAATTGCCCTGACCGGACTGGCGTCCAGATGAGCGAACCGCAGCGGCAAGGCGATCAATTCATAATCGCCTTCCGGGACTTCCTCCAGCACGATGCCTTCAAGAATCGCCATGTGATGGCGGGCTACGGCACTGTGTGAATCCATGGTCCTGGATTGCTCGGGGTCCAGCGACGGCGTATCGATGCCGATCAAGCGCACGCCAAGGCTCGCTAACAGGTCGATGGTTTCCTTGGCAACGGCTGTGAAATTCGAATCCCAGGTCGTCAGCGGTGTCTGTCGATAGGTTCGCAGCAGCACCCGCTCGGGCACATCGTGCAAACGCCCCTCCAGTTGCCCCGGCTGCACCAGTTCGCCGCTGTCCAGACAATGCAAAACGCGGCAAGGCCCGATATACACGTCCAACCCGACATCGCCAATCGCCGCGCCGTCGGCGCTGTAGTGCAGCGGCGCATCGACGTGGGCGCCGGTATGCGGCGACAGGGTGATGCGTCCGACATTCACCGGACACTCGGGACCGTAGGTCCAGACGCGCTCCTCCCGGAATGGCGTGTCTCCCGGCCAGGTCGGTGTTTCGCTACTCAAGGGTGGGCTGATGTCCCACAACGTTGTGTTTTTTGTCATCGCAATGCTCACCGTGGTTTCCGGGTGAAATGATACGAGCGACAGCCGTGAAGATTCGTGCAAAAACCCTGGGGCAACGCGCGGGCTTTCGCACAAACCACCATGGATGAGCGGTATTGCGGCAGGAAATTTCAAAGACACCAAGTCGAAAAAAAGTCGCAAGCCCCCGCGATTCTTCGGGGCTTGCGACTCATTGCCGATTCGTCCTTCAAACTCCCTGGACGTCATCGACGGGTAAGCCTGCCGTGTTCATTGCCGAACGTGCGGGCCTAGTTCTGCACCTCAACCGTGTCGAAATCCGGCGCGTCTGGTGCGTCTGGAGCATCCGGGGCGTCTGGCGCATCCGGTGCATCCGGGGCGTCCGCCACATCCTCTCTGGCCGCTCTCGCCTCAGCTTTGGCAGCCGCTCTGGCTGCGTTCGCTTCGGCTTTGGCGGCGTCCCTGGCAGCATCTGCGTCGGCCTTGGCGGCGTCCCTGGCTGCATCCGCAGCGGCCCGGGCAGCGTCTCTGGCTGCATCTGCCTCTGCGCGCGGTACGCCAGCAGCTCTTGCGGCATCCCGGATTGCATCCGCCTCAGCTCTGGCAGCGTCCCGGGTTGCATCTGCAGCGGCTTTTGCCGCATCCCGGGCCGCATCTGCATCAGCCTTGGCCGCGTCTCTGGCTACATCAGCGTCATTTCTGGCAACGCCTCTGTCTTCCGCGGCTTCCCTGGCAGCGTCATCGGCGTCTTCTGCGGCTTCCCTTGCAGCGTCACCAACGTCTTCTGCGGCTTCCCTTGCAGCGTCACCAACGTCTTCTGCGGCTTCCCTTGCAGCGTCATCGGCGTCTTCTGCGGCTTCCCTGGCTGCATCTGCGGCGTTATCCGCGTCGTTGTCATCGTCGTTGTCACGCGCGTCTTTGTCTTTTGCTTTGCCTGGGCCTCTATTCCCGGCCATACCACCATGGTCATCGTCGTTGTCATGTGCATTGCCCGGGCCTTTGTTCCCGGCTACACCACCATGGTCAGCGTCGCCGCGCCCAGGGCCTCCATTACCGTCACCACCATGGCCTGCGGCACCATGACCGCCACCGCCGTCACCACCGTGACCACCGCCTCCGGAGCCTCCACTACCGGAGCCACCACCTCCACTACCGGAGCCACCGCCGCCGTGGCCGCCTCCGCCGTCACCACCACCTCCGGAGCCACCGCCACCACCGTTACCACCACCTCCGGAGCCGCCGCCACCGCCACCGCCGTGACCTCCACCGCCTCCGCCGCTACCACCACCGCCGCTGCCGCCATCTTTGGCATACACGCTGGAGAAACTACCGATGTAATCGGGCACCAGGACGGTCGATGCCGACAGGACCCCGCCTATTGCCAGAGCCAACAAACATTTCTTGAGCAGCATGATGCACCTCCGCTTGGAGTTGCGTTGTCACCTCCCTATCGAACGCAATGTCCAGTGAGTTCCCGGCCGCCCATTGGAGCGGCCAGCCAACCGGCACGGCCATAAGTCTGCAGCAATAACGAGCCACCGCGGTTTCCGTACGATCCCTCAGAGCCAGTTAGCATTCTAGCGTGGGAAATATTCCCACATATTCAGATTAGCCCTGTCAGCCCAAGTGTCAACAACCAAATATCAGGCAACGGCCGGATATCAGAAACCGTGGCTGAGCAACAGTCCAGCCTCGCCATCCGGGCTGGCGTCGGAAAACCCCTTGACGGCATACAACTGAATCTTCCAGTTCTGATTGAGCTTGTGCGTGAGAAAGAGGGTGAGTTCCTTGATCTGGTCGCCCGTGGAAACGACCTTCTGTCGCCAGTCGTAGGACACGCCCGCCGTGGTGCGCGCGAACACGGGCATGGCGAAGCCGAGGCCGGCGAATATCGGGTTGTCGAAGTCGGAGCCCGACGGGTCGCCGAACTTTTTCCAGCCCAGGGTCGCGAACCCGGTCACAGGGCCGAAGGCTTTGGCGACATCGACCTGGGCGGAATAGTCGGTTTTGCCGGTACCCAGACACTCGTCTTCGTCGGCGGTGGGCAACTTGACCTTGCCGATCAGGTCCACGAACAGCCCGCCAACGCTGCCGTCAAGCACGGCATAGTCGGCACCGGCAACGGTGTCGCCCAGACCGCTTTCCACCTTGCCACAGCCGCCGGGCAACGGCTCGCCGTCAGGGCCGACCGAAGGATTGGTGATGCGCAGCCAAGGCACGGTGAGCTTGTAGGTCATGGGACCGGTTTCGTATCTGCCCACCAGCGGGACGTACCAGGTTTCGGAAGTAGTACCGGTGCCATAGTCGCCCCGCGAGTAGTCGGTTCCGACCGAGGTCGTGAAGGTATCGGCCAAGGCCGGCAAGGCCAGGCTGGCAAGCCAACCGACGAGCAGGATGCGCTTGGGGTCCATGTTCACCTCGTGTCTGGCGTCATCGAAGTTCACACGCAGGTTTTGTTGCGTGACTTACCCAGCCTAGTTACTTATGACGCAAGTGCATCATGGCTGCACTGCTTAACCCGACTTGCCAGAGCGATCGACTTTTTCAACCGGCTCAACCTTCTCGACTTTTTCCACTTTTTCCACTTTTTCCACTTTTTCTACCTTTTCTACCTTCTCGACTTTTTCTGGCCGTTCAACCTTCTCTACCTTCTCTGGCCGATCAACTTTCTCGACTTTCTCCGGACGTTCAACCTTTTCGACTTTCTCGACCGTCTCTACCCTCTCCACTTTCTCGACTTTGCCGGATTGCTCCACCTTCTCGATACGCTCTGACTTGCCGGACTTGTCCACATCCACGTCCACATCCACGCGTTCTATCCTGTCGCCACCGCCATGACTGTCACTGCCCCCGTGGCGAGTATCGTTGACAACGCTGCCTTCACTCTCGGAGCGGCCGCTCCTGTCACTGCCCGAGTTACCCGAATCCCCCGAACTGCCAGAGTTGCCGGAGCTGTTGGGGCCGCTCGAATCGCTCGAGCTGCCCGAGCCACTTGAGTCGTCGGTGTCTTGCTCGCTGGTACCGAGTCGTCCGTGCCGGTTGCTGGCTGGCGAATCGGAGCGCTCGCGGGGCAATTCGATACGCGTTGCCTGCACCTCCCGCGCGCCGGTGAACACACCGTTGACCCGCACGCGGCGATCCAGCGTCAGCTGCGAAGCCTGCACACCGACAAACACAGTGTCGCGCGCCAGCGTCACATTAAAGCCGCCCACCACCAAATGGCGGTCCTGCCGGCCCTGTACCAGGCCCTCGATCACCGCATTGTGTGCCCGGCCAATGAAAGGCAGGCTCGGGTCGGGGCGACTTTGGCTCACGTCCAGCTCGCGACCGGACCAGTGGCCGCGCACCAGCATTTCCTGCGCCGCACCTGGGTGATTACTGAGTTTGAGCCCCTGGAGATAGCCGCTGCGATCCACCGGGCCGATGGCACTGGCCTCCTTGAGGCCGGGCGCCCGGTCGATGCGACTGGCCACCACTTCGCCACGAGCATCGCGCAGCCCGCTGACCCGTACGGGATCACCCGGACGCAGACCGGCAGCGACCTGGGCACCGTTGGCCAGGCGTACCGGTTGCCCCATGACGCGCATGGGCATGGAATCGCGCGGCAGGGCTGTCAAAGGGCCTTCGTAGGCGTGCAGGATAGAAATGCGCCCGGCTTCCAGCCCTCGCCGGGAGTTGAACGCTTGTACGGCAACCACTTGGCCTACCGCCAGGCGGGTACTGGAGCTGGCAATGCCGTTCTCGCTGACAGGGACGTTGTTGTTGAAGTGCACTTCCACGCCATTGACGCAGATCGAGGCAAACCCGGTGATGGTGCCGACAATGCCGGTGCCACCGATTCCTCCGTTATCGTCACTGATGCCCGTGCCACCCACTCCACCTGCAACGGCACCGGTGCCGCCAATGCCGCCAGGGCGTTTTTTCAGCGGTGCGCCGGTACCGCCGATCCCGCCGTTGTCGGTGTCGATGCCGGTACCGCCCATGCCGCCAGGCGCTGCGCCCGTGCCGCCGGTACCCCCCGGTGCCTGGATGACCGGCACTTCGCTGGTGCCCGTGTCATTCTGGCTGACACAGGCCGGGGCGGCTTGCAACGCAATCGCAAGCCCGAGGCCCAGAACGAGGGCGACTGCACGAATCAGGCGCAATTTGACGGTCATGGTTCAGGGGCTTTTGGCGAATTGGGATCGGAAGCTTCAGTGTAGAAGTACAGGCCGACTGTGATGCGCTGGCGCGGTTCAAGGCTGGGCAGGTCCCGGAATTCCAGTTCGGCGGCGAGTCGGTTGAAGCTCAACAGGGCCTGCATTCCCTCGCTGGCCACGGCCTCGCGCAACGCCTCGACGCTCATCGGGGCCAGTGCGTCATAGTGCACGCTGCGTTCAAAAAAGGCCGGGCCATCGCTGCTCAGATTGTGTACCGCGGCGCAGGCATGATCGTGCAGGTTATGCCCCAGGTAAGCGGTTTTCTCATCGAAGCCCTTTTGTGGCACGAAGGCCTGGGCTTCAAGGTGAACGCGCTCTTGTTCGTCAAGGCGCACGACCCCCAGGCGCAGCCACTCGTCCAATACCACCCGCGCCCTGATATCCGTACTGACCTGCGCCACCAAGGCGTCAAAGGAGCGGTCGCCGCCGACACTGGCCAATCGAGGCAGTGGCAGTGGCTGGCCGGCGTCGTTGCAAAAGGGCGCCTTGGCCCAGGCGTTGACCAGTTGCGCACCGAACGTGATGTTTTCCGGAAGCGTGGAAGCAGCCGGGTCGCTGGTATTGCGCAAGCGTCGCACATCCTTGCGATGCACGCCGGTGAGCAGGCTGATGCGGCTGTCGGTCGGTGCCTTCTCGCCCAGGCGGAACTCACGGTCCGCCACTTCGACGAAAACCTCCTTGAGCAGGTCGGCAAACACCAGGTAGGTGACGCCTTTGCGCAGCATCAGGCGCACCAGCGGCTGCATGACATGCCGCAAGGCCTTGAGGAGCGAGGTGGGCAGCGTGGACGATTGCATTCAGCGAATTCCTGAGTAGACAACCCCAGTATAGCTGCGTGGGAAATAATCCCATAAATTTACTGCGAGCAGTGCCAACGCAATACCCGTTGCAATCCGGGAACAGCACGGGAGCAATCCGTCAGACTTACAGTTGCGCCTGAATTTTATGCGCGGGAATTTTTCCCGCGCAATGAAGCCAGCCCGAGTTTACAGGTATGAAACACGGTCTGTTGATCGCTACCCCGGTACCGAGGTTTTTTGCACACCGACACTGCCTGCCCTGCTGGCGACTGCCAGTGCCACGCAACAAGCCAGTAACGAGAATGCGGCGAATGCGCCCATCACATGCAGGTAAGGCAACACGTGATTCCAGGCTCGAGCCACCCCCAGGAAAGCGGCGAATAGCCAACCGCTCATGGAAAGCGCACCCAACAAGGCGAGCCGCGTACGGCCCGCACTGCGCAGTGCGACGAATGGAGCTTTTTGCAGCAGCGGGAAGCCGACTCGATGCAATAGTGCACCGTTGAGGCTCAGCAGCGCGACGACCGTCACCTTGGCCCAGAGTTTCTGATTGAGCAGATACACGTCGCCTTCATTGAGATAACCCTGTAGCACCAGCAACAGTCCGCTTGCCCAAAGGGCCAGCAGCGCGAGGCTGACGATCTTCTGGGTTTCATCGAGGTATTCAAGCCTTGCCTGATCCAGTATTTCCTTGCGCCAACTCCAAAGTTTGTGATCCGCCTGCAGCACCCTCCCCAGGGCAATACACGTAGCGAGCAGATGACCGTACACGAGAAGCATTTTGAGCATTGCCTTGACCTTATTATTGTTTTGGCGCGGCGTTCCCTGCTTCGCTGAATTGAAAACGAATGATACAAATTTGCAATTGCACTTTCAAGATTAACGTTCGTTAACATTCGTCAGCACAGACCGCCATACGACTTTCGTCGCACATGGAAACGACTATCTTTCAGGGAGCGGTCTCAAGGGGACCGCAGACTTCCCTACTCAAACTCTTGAACCAGGACCAACCAGGAGAACAGCATGCGCACACTGACCGTTGCCGCATTCGTGAGTCTGGACGGCGTCATGCAGGCGCCCGGTGGACCTGAAGAGGATTCCAGTGGCGGATTCCGCTTCGGTGGCTGGATCGTGCCCTACGCCGACAAAACCACCGGCCAGGCCGTACAGGACTTGTTCTCGCAACCATTCGAGTTGCTGCTGGGGCGTCGTACCTACGACATTTTCGCCGCCTATTGGCCGCACATTCGGGCCGATTCATCCCACCACACCATCGCTGACCTGTTCAACGCCGTCCCCAAACATGTGGCCACCCATCGCGCCGACTCGCTGGCCTGGCACAACAGTCATGCGCTGGAGGGCAACCTGGTCGACGCGATCAGCACGCTTAAACGCCAGGACGGCCCTCAGCTACTGACCCAGGGCAGCGGCGACCTGGTGCGGCAACTGCTTGCCGCCGGCCTGGTGGACGAGTTGCGGCTGATGATTTATCCCATCCTGTTGGGGCGTGGCAAGCGCCTGTTCGACGACAACGCACAGGCATCGGCCTTCACCCTGGCGAATTCGATCAGCTCACCCGGGGGTGTGCTGATCGCCCGCTACATCCGCAGCGGCGAGGTGCGCACAGGTTCGTTCGAGGGCGTCAGGCAGCGATAGATTACAAAACCCTTGATTTGACCAGGATCTGCGCACCAAGGATCGAAAAGTCATCGCGGTCGATTGCACGGAGCAACTCAATCACAGACTGCCAAGGACCGCGTGGCACCCACAAAAAAGCCCACTGACCGTCGCCGGCTCAGTGGGCTTTTCGCATCAGGCTGATACTGGCTCACTGCTGCAGGATAAAAGTCGCCAGGCTCTTCAGGTCGTCCGCGCTCAACTGCGCGAAAGGCGGCATGGGCACATCCCCCCACTTCCCGCTGCCGCCGTGCTGGATGCTGGACATCAACCGGTCCATTGCCTGCGGGTCCTTGGCATATTTGGCCGCCACATCGCGGTAGGCCGGGCCTACCACTTTGTGATCGATCGCATGGCAGGACAGGCAGGCGTTGTTCTGCAGCAAGGCCTTGGCGTCGACTTTTGCCCCAGCCACAGCCACCGCCGGGGGCTGGGCCGCCGGGGCGTTCGAGGCAGCCTGAACCTCGGCATCATTGGCCTTCGCACTGCCATAGGTCACCGCCAGGTAAGCGCCGATCACACTCACATCCTGGTCGCTGATCGGAGCGCCGTACACGTGCTGCATCTTGCCCGCTTCGGCGGTCCACTGCGCCAGGCTCAGGCCTGGCGGCTGGAAATTGATGTAATCGGCCGAATGGCAGACAGAACACTTCTGCTGCGCCAATGCGTAGCCAGGCATCGTGCTGGGCTTGAACACAGCCGTTTCAGGCGGCAGCGTGATGGACAGCGGTGCGGCGCCAGCCAGGGTGGTGAGAAAAACCGGAGCCGCGCAGAGCAAGGCGGTCATGCATTTCACAAGTTTCATGCAGCCCTCCTCAGGCGACGGTGACGTGGGTGGTTTCGATAACGTGGCGGCGGTAGCCAGCGGGGTTCCAGTCAGCCTGCAATGGTTGCGTCTCGCCGGCACTGTTGCTCGCTCGTACCATCAACTGCGTGGCTCCCTTGCTGGTAAAGCTGATCGGCAGTGTCCACTCACGGAAGGAGAAACGGCCAAGGTCCTGCCCGAGTTGGGTTTCGCGCCAGGTTTTTCCGCCGTCGATCGACACCTCCACCTTGTTGACCCCAACGCCACCGTCGAACGCGATGCCCTTGAGCACCACGCTTTTGTTCAACGGCAATACATCGCCGTGTTTAACGCTGGTGATGAAACTGCGCACCGGCAATTTGGAAATCGGCAGGGTTTTCGCCGCCGTGGTGCCGGGGGCAATGCAGAAGCAATCGTTATCCGGAACCCGGTAACCCTTGGCCATGAAGAAACCGTCGAAGGTATGGTCGACGACTTCGATCTCACTCAGGTGCTTGACCCAGTACGTACCGAAATAGCCGGGCACCACCAAACGAATCGGGTAACCGTTGAGAAATGGCAGGTCGGTGCCATTCATCGACCAGGCGATCATCGGCTCGCCATCCATGGCATGGCTGATGTCCAGCGCCTTGATGTACTCCGGCGTGCTTGGCAATACGGGCTTATCGAGCCCGCGGAAAGTCACTTGCTTGCCCTCGGCTTTTACCCCGGCCTTTTCCAGCACAGCCTTGAGCGGTACCCCTACCCACCGCGCATTGCCCATGGAGCCATTGCCCAACTGAGCACCGAACACGCGAGGCATCGAGAAGCCACGGCTGTTACCCGAACACTGATTCACGGCCACCACCTCTACCGGTGTGGCGAGGGCCTTGAGCTCGGCAAGGGAAAGCGACAGCGGCGTGTCGACCGAGCCCTTGATCGTCAGGCGGTAGCTGTCCGGATCGATGCTGGTCGGGAAGTTGGCCAGGTGGTAACGCACGAAAAAGGCGTCATTGGGCGTGATCGGCCCTTCGTTGAAGACAGGAAACGGCGTCTCCAGATGCGGCGGCCGAGTGGTCACCAGGGTCAACGGGCGTTTTTGCGGGTACTGCACCAGCGGTCGTGGGCCCGCGGCAAAGGTCACTTCCTCGGCAGCCTCACTGGCCGCCCCGGATTCGCCGGCTGCCCTGGCCAGGCTTGCCAACGGCGAGGCCGCCAAAGCCAGAGTGAATGCATCGCGTAAAACCCGCCGGCGGGTCGGTTTGCTGTTGTCTACAAAACTGAACTTCATTCTGCGCTCTCTATGATTGTTTTATTGAGATGCAACTGACTGTAGGAGCAAGCTTGCTCGCGATGGTCGTTAACGAAAACGCGTGCTTACTGACTAAACGTAGCGCACTTGAGTCCATCGTCGGAACGCCGCCCGGAGCACGCTCGCTCCTACAAATTCCCGCCAGGGCGGAGAGGTATCAGGTCTACGGTTTCGCCTTACCGAGGTCGGTAAACAAACCAGTATCGTCAGGGCCAAACTGTCTGCTTCTCATTGAGCGTCAGCGACTTGACAATTGATGACAGAAATCCCTGTTAAGGCCGGCGTAGACACTCCGGGTTCAAAGCGTTGCCCGTGCCACCACCCACAAAAAAGCCCACTGACCGTCGCCGGTTCAGTGGGCTTTTTTTGATCCGGTCTCTAGTTACAGAGCCATATCACTCGCAGCACTAGCCTTCGGTGCCTTCGCATCGGTGTCGACAGTCACTGGCTTCACAGCCGGCGCAATCACCGGTGGCGGAGTCAGTTCCAGCACCTTGGCGGTGTAGGCCCATTCTTCAGCAACCTTCTCAGGGCTGACGTTCAGCTGGGTGCCGTAGCTCGGCACGATCTGGTGCAGTTTTTCCTGCCAGGCCGGGGTCGCGACCTTGTCCTTGAACACTTTCTGCAGCACGGTCAGCATGATTGGTGCGGCGGTCGAGGCGCCTGGGGAGGCGCCCAGCAGGCCGGCGATGCTGCCGTCTTGCGAAGCGACAATTTCGGTACCCAGTTTCAGCACGCCACCGGCGGCTTCGTCACGCTTGATGATCTGCACGCGCTGGCCGGCTTGCCACAGGCGCCAGTCTTCAGCCTTGGCGTTCGGGAAGTATTCCTTCAGGGCGTTGAGGCGGTCTTCGTCAGACAGCATCAGCTGACCTGCCAGGTACTCGACCAGCGGGTATTCCTTGATGCCGACCTTGGTCATTGGCCACACGTTGTGGGTGGTCGTGGTGGTCAGCAGGTCCAGGTACGAACCTTCTTTCAGGAACTTGGTGCTGAAGGTCGCGAACGGGCCAAACAGGATCACGCGCTTGCCGTCCAGCACGCGGGTGTCCAGGTGCGGAACCGACATCGGCGGAGCGCCAACGGAGGCTTTGCCGTAGGCCTTGGCCAGGTGTTGCTCGGCGATGGTCGGGTTCTCGGTCACCAGGAACGAGCCGCCTACCGGGAAGCCTGCGTATTCCCTGGCTTCAGGAATGCCGGACTTCTGCAGCAGGTGCAGGGCTCCGCCGCCAGCGCCGATGAACACGAACTTGGCGTCGGTTTCGGTCTTGCTGCCGTCTTTGAGGTTCTTGTAGCTGACACGCCAGCTGCCGTCTTCGTTTTTGGTGATGTCCTGCACTTCGCTGGACAGCTTCAAGTCGAACTTCGGCGTGGTTTGCAGGTGCGCAACGAACTGACGCGTGATTTCGCCGAAGTTCACGTCAGTACCCAGCGGGCTCCAGGTGGCCGCGATTTTCTGGCTCGGGTCACGCCCTTCCATCATCAGCGGCACCCACTGCTTGATCACAGCCGGGTCTTCGGAGTACTGCATGCCGGCGAACAGCGGGCTCGCTTGCAGGGCTTCGTAGCGTTTTTTCAGGAACTTGATGTTGTCATCGCCCCACACGAAGCTCATGTGCGGCGTGGAGTTGATGAACGAACGCGGGTTCTTCAGCACGCCTTGCTGAACCTGCCAGGCCCAGAACTGACGGGAGATCTGGAACGCTTCGTTGATTTCAACGGCCTTCGGGATCGAAACCTTGCCGTTCTCGTCTTCCGGGGTGTAGTTCAGCTCGGCCAGGGCGGAGTGACCGGTACCCGCGTTGTTCCAGCCGTTGGAGCTTTCCTGGGCGACGCCGTCGAGGCGCTCGATCATTTGCATCGAGGTGCCTGGTTCCAGCTCGTTGAGCCACACACCCAGGGTCGCGCTCATGATGCCGCCACCAATCAGCAGCACATCGACTTTCTTGGCCTCTTCCGCGTGGACGGAAGACATCCCCACGGACAAAGCCAGCCCCAGCAGGGCCGTGTTCACTTTTTTAAACATCTGTAGCACCTATGATAAAACGCCATCCGCCCTTCCATCCTCATGCGCACAGCCCCATGTTTCACGGCAGTCACGGGTGCGGCACTCAAGGATTGCAGGGTGGGCACACAAGGCCGATGAACCGCATCGACCCCACTTTAATGTCCCTTCTGAACTGACTTCTTATCTTTATTGGCTTCAGCTACTTGAGCGACAGTGATTCCGTCGGCACGTCGCAAGGACACGCAAACTGAACAGGTCAAACCAAGTTGTCGCCAAGAATATCACGACAAGGCTTACCCGCGCGTCTGTTCCCGACCGGTTAGTCCGGGCCCGGGCGCCCGGCCTTCTATACTCATCGTGTTTTTCTCAACGAGTGTGTGAGCAACAGCCATGAGCGATAGGAGCAGTCATGAGCGATAAAGACGATCTGCGCAAGTACTCCTCTCAAGTGATCGACGGCGTGGAGGCCGCCCCGGCACGCGCCATGTTGCGGGCCGTGGGCTTTACCGATGCAGACTTCACCAAGCCGCAGATCGGCATCGCCTCGACCTGGGCCATGGTCACCCCATGCAACATGCACATCGACAAGCTGGCGCTCGAAGCCGAAAAAGGCGCGAATGCCGCCAGTGCCAAGGGCGTGATCTTCAACACCATCACCATTTCCGACGGCATCGCCAACGGCACCGAAGGCATGAAGTATTCGCTGGTGTCCCGCGAGGTGATCGCCGACTCCATCGAAGTGGTCACCGGTTGTGAGGGTTTCGACGGCCTGGTGACCATCGGCGGCTGCGACAAGAACATGCCGGGCTGCCTGATCGGCATGGCGCGGCTGAATCGCCCGTCGATCTTTGTCTATGGTGGCACCATCCAGCCGGGCGCCGGCCACACCGACATCATTTCCGTGTTCGAGGCCGTGGGCCAACACGCCCGGGGCGATATCAGCGAGATCCAGGTCAAGCAGATCGAGGAAGTGGCGATTCCCGGCCCCGGTTCCTGTGGCGGCATGTACACCGCCAACACCATGGCCTCGGCCATTGAAGCCTTGGGCATGAGCCTGCCCGGTTCCAGCTCCCAGGACGCCATTGGCGGCGACAAGGCCTCGGACAGTTTCCGCGCCGGCCAGCAGGTCATGGAGCTGCTCAAGCTCGACCTCAAGCCTCGCGACATCATGACCCGCAAAGCCTTCGAGAACGCCATTCGCGTGGTGATCGCCCTCGCCGGCTCGACCAACGCCGTGTTGCACCTGCTGGCCATGGCCAATGCGGTGGATGTCGAACTGACCCTGGATGACTTCGTCGAGCTGGGCAAGGTTTCCCCGGTGGTCGCCGACCTGCGCCCCAGCGGTCAATACATGATGAGCGAGCTGGTGGCCATCGGCGGTATTCAACCGCTGATGAAGCGCATGCTCGATGCCGGCATGCTGCACGGCGATGTGCTGACCGTCACCGGCCAGACCCTGGCGGAAAACCTCGCCAGCGTCCCCGACTACCCGGCCGGCCAGGACGTGATCCGGCCTTTCGACCAGCCGATCAAAAAGGACTCCCACCTGGTCATTCTGCGCGGCAACCTCTCGCCCAACGGCGCCGTGGCCAAGATCACCGGCAAGGAAGGCCTGCGCTTCGAAGGCACGGCCCGGGTCTATCACGGCGAGGAAGGTGCGCTGGCCGGCATCCTCAATGGCGAAGTGCAGCCCGGCGAGGTGATCGTGATCCGTTACGAAGGGCCCAAGGGCGGCCCGGGCATGCGCGAAATGCTCTCACCGACATCGGCGGTCATGGGCAAGGGCCTCGGCAAGGAGGTGGCGCTGATCACCGACGGGCGTTTTTCCGGCGGCTCCCACGGGTTTGTGGTCGGTCACATCACGCCGGAAGCCTTTGAAGGCGGGCCGATTGCGCTGGTGGAGAATGGCGACAGGATCATCATCGATGCAGAAACCCGGCAGATCACGGTGGACGTCTCCGATGCCGTGCTGGCCGAGCGCAAGTCGCGCTGGGTGCGGCCGCCATCCAAATATACGCGCGGGGTGCTGGCCAAGTATGCGAAGACGGTGTCCAGTGCTTCGGAGGGGGCAGTGACGGATAAGTATCTTTAATCATCAATTTTGCGGTGTCTGGTCTGACACATTCGCGAGCAAGCCCGCTCCCACATTCGACCGAGTTTCATCTTTAGGACTCGGTCGAATGTGGGAGCGGGCTTGCTCGCGAAGAGGCCTTCAAAACCGCCGCAAATCGTCTGGTCAGTACACCCACCTCAAAGCCGAAATCGATCAACCAACTGCGACGACTGCCCCACCAGGCTCGACAACTCATCCGTGGTCGAAGCCGTCCACCCGATCACCTTGCAGTCGTCACCGGTTGCTTTTGCACCATGCCGCGCAAAGACACCAGCAACAGACTGACAAACGCACCGACCACCGCGATGGCCATGTCCTTTTGCGAATCCCACGGATCGTTTTGCGCGCCGACGAAGGCCTTCGCCGTGTCTTTACCCAGGAAAGCACCGCCGATCCATTCCACCAGTTCGTACACGGCGGATGTCGACAGCATGATGTTCAGGGTCACGAAAAACAGCCAGAACCCGCGCAACGGCGTCAGCCGCCACAGCACTTCACGAACCGGATAAACCAGCAGCAGCCCATAGCTCAGATGCACCAGTCGGTCGTAGTGATTGCGGTGCGTACCTGCCGCCCGGTCGAAACTGAAGCCCAACCACGCCGAAGACCAATGATCGTAAGGCACCCGGGAATAGGTGTAATGGGCACCCAGTTCATGCACGCACAGAAACGCAAACACTAGCGTGATGGACGTCGCCGACAAGCGGAACCGACGAGCAACCGCCACCAAGGTCCCCACCAGCAACAGCACCAGCAGGTTTTCCAGCGCCCAGTCCACCCGGCTGCGAGGAGAAAAACCCGACACCCCGACAATCAGCACGAACACCAGGAGCAACGTCAGGTCGAGCCGGAAACGCGGGTCAGGCTGCATGGCGCAATACCTCGAAGTCAGGGCATCGCCCTTTTAACTTCGAGGCAAGGGTGCCAGGCAAGTTCGCTTTTTTCCTCCAATGCATGCTAGGTTGTACGATGACTGATGAATTATTGTCCAGTCATCGCGCTACCCCTACAACAACAAGGAAACACCCATGAAAAAAGCAAAAGTGCTGATCGGTTTTCTGTGCCTGTTCAGCGGCTACGTCGCGGCCACCCCGGTTGCCGCGGACAAGGACGTGGCCCAGGCGGTCGACCATCTGACCCAGGCCATGCTGCACAAGGACATCCCGGAACTGAACGCCTTGACCGCCGAGAACCTGACCTACGGGCATTCCAGCGGCAAGATCCAGGACAAGAAGGCCTTCATCGCCGACATCGAAACCGGCAAAAGCGCGTTCAAGACCCTTGAGATGCAGAACCAGACCATAACCGTCTCCGGCGATGTCGCGCTGGTCCGTCACCACTTCTCGGCGCAAGCGCTCAAAGGCACTGAAGTGGTGCCGACCGAAATCGAAAACTTCCAGATCTGGCAAAAGCAGGAAGGCAAATGGTTGCTGGTGGGACGGCAGGCGTTCAAGTTCTGATGCACATCTGAAGCCACCACTGTACCTGTGGGAGCGGGCTTGCTCGCGAAGGCGGTGTGTCAGTCGACAGCATAGGTGCCTGATATGCCGCTTTCGCGAGCAAGCCCGCTCCCACAGGGGGGTTGCGGTGGTCAGTTGCCCTTCCACTCCCGCGGGCTCAGCCCGGTCTTGCGCCGAAACGCCCGGGCCAGCGCCGAGGGGCTTTCGTAACCGACCTCTTCGGCAATCAGCGCAATCGGTCGACCTTCGCGCAGGCGTTTCTGCGCCAGACTGATGCGCCAGCTCACCAGATAATCCACCGGCGTCTGCCCGACCACCCGGCGAAAATGCTCGGCGAAACTGGCTCGCGACATATTGGCGGCGACCGAGAGTTCGGCCACGCTCCAGGCCTTGGCCGGGGTTTGATGCATCAGGCTCAGGGGGCGAGCCAGGCGCGCATCGGCGAGGCCGGCCATCATGCCCGGCTGCTGGCCAGTGGTGCTCAGGATGTGCCGCAACAACAGAATCACCAGCAACTCGAACAGGCGATCCATCACCGCTTCGCGCCCGCACGTGCCGTCGAACGCCTCGTTGAACAGCCATTCCAGGGTCCCGGCCAGGGTCGGGATTTCATCGAGTTTGAGCACCAGGTAATCCGGCAGCGCCGCCGCCAGGGCATTGCCCGCTCCGCCGTCGAAATCCAGGGTCGCGCAGACTAGTTGCGTGGCGGATGCTTCAGACGCGAACAGGCGATGACGATAGGGCCGGGGGAAAAAGATCAGGGACGGCTCGGACAGTTGCAGGTCCGGCTGATCCCCCATCTTGAGCAGCAACTCGCCCGCCTGAAGCAAGTGCAAATGACCGCTGGTCTGTTGGCCATCGTAGGCGGCGGTGCCGCAAAACGTACCGCTATGGAAAGTGCCGGCATTGACGCCGAAGTGTGTGAGCAACGTGGACAAACGATCCATGACAGGGCTCTCGAAGGCTATTCTGGACGATCTGTCGCATATCATCGACGATTTGCACCCATTACGCCAGACACACGCCCTAACATCAGCTCCGTACCCAGCGCCTACCGCGCTTCACACCACGGAGTATCACCATGACCCGCATTGCCCCGATCAGCCTGGAACACGCCACCGACACCACCCGCCCGCTGCTGGAAGCCGTGCAGAAAAAAGTCGGCTTTGTGCCCAATACCTTCAAAGTCCTGGCTCACGCCCCAGCGGTGCTGGCCGCGTACCTGCAAAACTCGGCAGCGTTGGGCAAAACGTCCCTGAGCGCCACGGAAAAAGAAGCGGTGTCCCTCGCCACTTCGCAGGTCAACGGCTGCGACTACTGCCTGGCCGCTCACACACTGTTCGCCAGCAAGACCGGACTGTCGAAGCAGGACATCCTCAGCGCACGACACGGCGAGCTAAACGCCTTCGCCACCCTCGCCCGCCAGATCACCGAAAGCCGTGGGCACCTGACCGTCGAACAGATCGCCGCTGCCCGTGCCGCCGGCATCGACGACAGCAAAATCATCGAAGTGATCGCCCATGTGGCTTCGCAGACATTGACCAACTACCTGAACAACACAGCGCTGACCGATATCGACTTCCCGGCCATCGATGCCTGAATGACTGGATTGACGGAGGACCCACCATGAACACCGTGACCCTATACACAACCGACACCTGCCCTTACTGCCGCAACGCAAAAGCCTTGCTGGCGAGCAAAGGCGCGGTGATGCAAGAGATCAATATCGAGCGCGAGCCCGGAAAAATGCAGGAAATGCTCAACCGCAGTGGTCGACGCAGCGTGCCGCAGATTTTCATCGGCGACACGCACATCGGCGGCTTCGACGACCTGGCCAAACTGGATCGTCAGGGTGGGTTGATGTCGATGTTGGCCTGAGTTAGTCAGGTATTGGTTTTCCACCTGGTCCACTGCAAGACCCTGTGGGAGCGGGCTTGCTCCCACAGGGGGGACTCAATCATCCTCATGCAACTTGATGCCGCGTTTATGCAACACATGGGGCACCACCAGCACCAGCAGCGTCAGGGCGAGGAAGAACGCAGAGATCGGTTGCGTGAGGAACACCGTCCAGTCGCCCTCGCTGATGGACAAGGCGTTGCGCAGTTGTTTCTCGGCCATCGGCCCCAGCAGCATGCCGACGATCACCGGGGCGACGGGGAAGTCGAACCGCCGCATCAACACCCCGCCCCAGCCAATCGCCAACATCAGGATCAGGTCGAAGGATGAGTGGCGCATGCCATACACGCCGATGGTGGCGAAGACCAGGATGCCGGCGTTCAGGTACGGCCGGGGGATTTGCAGCAGTTTGACCCACAACCCCACCAGCGGCAGGTTCAACACCAGCAGAATCGCGTTGCCGATGTACAGCGAGGCCACCAGCGTCCAGACAAGCTCGGCGGAGGTTTCGAACAGCATCGGCCCCGGTTGCAGGTTGTAGTTCTGGAACGCCGCCAGCAGGATCGCCGCTGTGGCAGACGTCGGGATGCCCAGGGTCAGCAACGGCACCAAAGACCCGGTCGCGCTGGCGTTGTTGGCCGCTTCCGGGCCGGCCACGCCTTCGATGGCGCCCTCGCCCTTGTTGGCGGAAAACTCCTTGGGGTACTTGCTGAGTTTGCGTTCGGTGGAATAGGACAGGAAGGTCGGAATCTCGGCGCCACCGGCCGGAATCGAACCAAACGGAAAACCGATCAGCGTACCCCGCAACCACGCCGGCACCGAGCGTTTCCAGTCGGCGCGGGTCATCCACAACGAGGTCAGGCGATGCCGTCCTTCGTTTGATTCCTTTTGATAGAGAAGGCTGTACAAGGCCTCGCCCACCGCGAACAAACCGACCGCCACCAGCACCACTTCGATGCCGTCCACCAGTTCGGGCACGCCGAGGGTGTAGCGGGCAATACCCGAGGTCGAGTCCAGGCCGATCAAACCGATGGTCAGCCCGACGCCCAGCGAGGCAAACCCGCGCAACATCGAAGCGCCGAGCACCGCCGACACGGTGGTGAACGACAGCACCAGGATCGCGAAATATTCGGTCGGACCGAAATTCAGGGCCAACCTGGCCACGATGGGCGCAAACAGCGTCAGCAAAATCGTGGCGAAGGTGCCGGCGACGAACGAGCCGATCGCCGCCGTCGCCAGCGCCGGTCCCGCCCGGCCGTTGCGCGCCATCAGGTTGCCTTCCAGCGCCGTGACCATCGACGAAGACTCACCGGGCGTGTTGAGCAGGATCGAGGTGGTGGAGCCACCGAACTGCGCGCCGTAATAGATACCGGCGAACATGATCAGCGCACCAGTGGGGTCGACCTTGGCGGTGATCGGCAACAGCAGGGCCACCGTCAGCGCCGGACCGATCCCCGGCAGCACGCCGATGGCGGTGCCGAGCAGGCAGCCGATGAACCCCCACATCAGATTGATCGGTGTCAGCGCCGCGGCAAAACCCATCGCCAGACTTGAAAGAATGTCCACGGTGTCGATCTCCTTTCAAAGCCAGATGTTGATCAGCGACGGCAGGGAAACCCCCAGCCCGGCGTTGAACAGCCAGTAGATCGGCAAGGTCAAGGCAATGCCGATAGCCAGGTCCCGCACGGGATGACGGCTGCCGAAACCCCGCGCCGAACAGACAAACAGCAACCCGGCGGCCAGCACGAAACCGATCAGGTTGATCAGCACCGCCACCCCGACAAGCCCCGCCGTCACCCACGCCGCACCGTTTTTTCCACCGGGCACCGTGGCGGTATCGTTATCCAGTTCGCGAAAGCCGCCACTGACGGCCTGATACCCCAGCAGCAGCCCCACTGCTCCCAGAAACGCCGCCACGACATAGGGATAAACGTACGCAGGGAGGATCACGAAGCCCATTTCGGGCGGAAACCGGTAGGCGCCAATCGCCAATACGACGCTGATGGCGATCAGGCCGATGCCGACCGCCAATTGCGTCGGCACCACTGCGCGCTGTGTGGCCATGTCAAAGCAACCCGACCTTGACCAGCATGGCGCGCAACCGCACGTGTTCTTCCTCGACGAATTTGCCGAATTCATCGCCGGTCAACACGCTGGGCGTCCAGGCATTGGCCTGGATATTGTCCTGCCAGACCTTGCTGTTGCTGGCGGCCACGACTGCGTCGATCACCTCTTTACGCTGCTGTGGAGTGAGGCCCGCTGCACCGTAAACGCCGCGCCAGTTGCCGATCGTCACGTCATAGCCGCTCTCCTTGAGGGTCGGTGCATCAATGCCGGGAACCCGCTCCGGCGCGCCGATGCCCAGGACCCGGAACTGACCGGTCTTGATGTATTGGCCCAGCTCGGCGTAACCGCCGGTGATCACCTTGAGCTGGCCGCCCAGCGCCTGGGCGACCACCTCGCCGCCGCCACCAAAGGCCACGTAGTTGACCTTGTTGACCGGCACGTCCAGCTTGCCCGCCAGCTCGGCGATGCCGATGTGATCCACCGAGCCCTTGGAGCCGCCGCCCCAGGTGATGCTCGTTGGCTTGGCCTTGAAGGCCTTGATCAGGTCATCGAGGGTCTTGAATTCAGATTCCTTGCGCACGGCGATCACGTTGTACTCGGTGAACAACCGGGCAATGGGCGTCACATCCTTCAGGCTGATCTGCGGTTTGTTCTGTTCGATGCCCGCGACCATGATCGCGCCGACCACCAGCAATGCGTTCGGGTCACCCTTGGTGCTGTTGGCAAATTGCGCCAGCCCCAGGGTTGTCTCTT
>NZ_JAHBDN010000030.1:0-122624 GCF_019956445.1 Pseudomonas sp. BF-R-19 | reverse complement strand
GTCGCGACGCCGGAGAAGGACACGCCCTGTACCAGCGGCAATTGACAACCAAAAAACGGTAAACCCAGGGTTTGCAGCAACGTTGCCAGCCCCCCCGCAAACAATGAAGCAGCAATCAACAAACCGATGTCCGCCGGCGAGAGCCCGGCCGCCTGGCCGATGATCAATGGCACCGCGACGATACCGCCATACATGGTCAGAACATGTTGCAGGCCATAAGCCATATTCGCGCCGATCCCAAGATTTTCGTCCTCGGGCCGTTGGTGTGAAACATGGGGCGTTTTCATGGAGGGGGTTCCCTGGTTTTTGTTATGCGCACACTGTATGCAATAGTCAGGACAACTGTCTATAGAGTTGTATACAACTTATCAGTCACAAAATGGATACTTGTCCATTTCCGCCTGCCACCCACCCTCCTGGCCCCGCCAAAAATCTTGAAATACATCCCTCGCTGCCCACGCCCGCGCGCTGACTAGTCTTTTGAATTCCTGGCGACCATCGGTAAGGCCCGCCCCTTCTGTATACATATAAAGTATGCATAATGAAGTCATTCGAAATTCAGTTCCACAAGGCCAAGAACGCAGCCAACAAACTCAAGCACCAAGGCATCAGCCTCGCAGAGACTGAACCGGTATTCCATGACGAACGAGCGCTGACCATCGAGGACAACCACCATGATGAACAACGCTGGATCACCCTGGGGCTGGATGCCAAAGGCCGGTTGCTGGTTGTCGTGTACACCCACCGCGATCCGGATTTCGTTCGAATCATTTCCGCGCGCGTCGCCACCAAAAGCGAGCGCCGTCAGTATCTGGAGGCATGACCGATGAAAGACGAATACGATTTCAGTAACGCCAGGCGCGGGGCCGTGGTGCCCGCCAAAGGCAAGACCCGCATTACCATCATGCTCGATGACGCCGTCATCGAAGCCGCCCGGGCCCTGGCAGAAAACGAGGGGTACGGCTACCAGACGGCGATCAACAATACCTTGCGCCGAGCCCTGCTCAACGAAGGCAAGACCACACACCTGAAACAAACCCTCACCCCAGCCGAACTCAAGGGCCTGGAGCAAAAACTGACAGAGGCCTTGCGCGAAATCCAACGGGTGATGGAGCCGGGTGTTCGGTCCTGAAACACCAAGGGCCGATCTATCGGATCAGCCCTTTGCGATGTCTACGATCAGCCAGCTATTGCGGCGCGGCGATCAATCGTTGCAGAGTCCGCGCCAATTGCGCCTGTTCCGGTACGCGAATGCCGAACTCGCTGCCCAGCAGGCCAATCAGTTCCTGCACATCCGTCACCTCCCGTCGCTCGCTGTCATGGCCAATCCGGTGAATCGCGAAGCTGCCATTGTTGAGCGTACGCCGCCAGCCCTCCCCGGTGCGCGCCACCATCAACTGCTTGACGAAAGACGACTCGGGGTGGGTCGAGACGTACCAGTTGCCCACCGCAAAATCGATATCTTCCTGGCGTTGCAGGTCGAAGATGTACATCGCTCGCCATTCGCCCGCAACGCTGGCGCGCAGGGTAAAGCCGTCGACGTGCAGGTCGATGCGATAAGGCTCGTGCGGGGTGGGTTGTTCGGCGCGGGTATCGAGCAACAGGGGCGCGGTCGGTACCATGCCGCCGAAGCCGACGTCGGTGATGTAGCGCACGTCATCGATGATGACCAGGCTCAGGCGATGGGTCCGGGCAGTCCAGGCGCCCTCCGGCTGGCCCATCACCACCCGGCCGCTGATGGCACGGGCGTCGAAACCCAAATCCTGAAGCAAGGCCAGGAACAGGTTGTTGAGTTCGTAGCAGTAACCGCCACGACCATCGTGCAAGACCTTCTGCTCGATGGACGGCAAGTCGATCAGCACCGGCTCGCCGGATAACGTGGTGAGGTTTTCAAACGGGAAAACGCCGGTATGGCGCAGTTGCAGTTGGCGCAAGGTTTCCAGGGTCGGTGCAGGAGGTGCATCGAAACCCAGGCGTCGCAGATACAAAGCACGGTCGGTCAAGCGTGGCTCGCTCATCGTTCAATCCTTTTGCACGCAAGCGGCGGATTGCTCCGCCAGTGGCCGCTATGTATACGGGATCAAGCACTGTCACCGACAATTGATTTCGCCAATCACCTTGTGCGGATAATGCGCGCAGACTATTGACGTTGAACGAAGCGATCCGCAACTTCTTCCTGAACGGGCACTCCTAAGAATGAGGTGCCTCCCCCACTGCGGCCCAGTGCCGGTTACGCTCAAATCCGCACCACTCGTCATCCGGTCGGCACCCACCGCGTGCCCCTTCACACCAACATCAGGTAACGACTCATCCCAGGAGACGACCATGATGAACATCAGAATGACTTCGCTGCTCTTGGCCGGATGGTTGTCGGCAACATCCCTGGCCACCTTTGCAGCGTCCGGCGATAGCCCTGGCGCGCCCGGTACGGCACCCGGCGCGACCCGCAATTCAACCCTGCTGCCAGACAACAACCGACCCGGTGAACCCTCGGGCAACAACCGCAGCAGTCGCGGCCCCAGCACGTCAAGCGGCAGTACTGGCGTCAATGGTCCGGGCAGTGGCGCGGGCGGTGGCACCGGTGCGCCCGGTGGCGGAACCGGCGGTGCTGGCGGCGGAACGGGTAGCTGGACAGGCAAAAGCCGCCAATGACCTGCAGTCATTGGCGGCTTTTGGTCGCCAGAGGCTTACATCGGCTTGACCGCCGGCGGGTTCCATTTGCCATTCAGTACCTCGGCTTTCGGGCCGTACAAACGCATGGTCAGGTTGAACGGTCCCTTGGGTGCCGGCAGCCAGTTGGCCTCCAGGTCCTTGCCGGGGCTTTCATTCTGGAAATAGAGATCCAGCGAGCCATCGGCGTTGTCCTTGAACGGCATCCAGCTACTGACCGCAAAACGATTGAGTGAGTTGGCGACCTGGAACCCTTCCGGGTCATACAGGGTGATCGACCAGAAGGCGTTCACCGGCGGCGTCTCGCCCTTGTTGAAATGCAGCACGTACTTGTTTGCACCCTCGAGCGGCTTGCCGTTGCTGTCGCCGATGTTCAACGGATAGATCGCATCCTCGGGCAGATTGGCGCCGAGCCCCATCTGCGTAACGATGGCGCGCTTGAGGTAGTAGTTGCCGTAGACGCCCATGGTGTCGGTGTTCATCGACCAGCCATTGACCTCCCGCGCCAGGGTCGGCACTTTCCAGGTCATCAAGGCCTGCGCATCCTGGGGCACCCTTTGCAACGCCGCCTGGATTTGCGGGTCCAGAGCGTCCATGTTGAATGGCTTGCCGGCTTCGATGCCGATCCGTTTGATCTGCGCCAGCATCGGCTGGTCGGTGCTGTGCGGCGGGTTCACCTTCAGCAGTTCGGCAGCGTAAGTGAAAAAATTGGCAGCCGACATGGAATCGACCTGAATCTTCGGCGGCGTTTTCATGTCCACCGCCGGGTCGACCTTCACAGTGACGGCTTCAGGCTCCTTACCCAACCGGGACAACGGCGTCACCGTGTAGCCGGCCTGGATCTTGTGCACCGCCGCGTAATCCGCCGCGCCGTCGGTCTTGGTGCGGCCGATGACCCAGACAAAGGGCGTTGGCGCCGGCAGGTGACTCATCCCGGCGGGCACCGTGCCGGTCCACCCTGGCGGCGTCACCAGAAATTGCCCGGCCTCGGTGCCTGTGGTGCGCCAGCCCGGCGAAGCGAACACGTCAGTCCACATATCCAGCATCGGTAACAGGTAGAAACGCCCGTCGGTATCGGGCGCGGCGATCACCAGCGGTTCCTTGTTCAAGTCCAGCCAGGCAATCGAATACAAGGTGTCGAAATTGGAACGCACCACCCCTTTGAAATCGGCAGGCGGGTACTGCGGCACACTCACAAACATGTTCATCGGGCCTTTGCCGAACTCCTTGCCCGGCTCGATATTGGTGAATTGCTTGCGGGTAATGTCCATGCTCAGCAGCGGGTAAAAATAGATGTAGGCATCCACGCCGATCGCGTGAGCTTCTTCGGCGGTGATTTTCGATTGCGCGTGGCTGGCCAGCGGGAGGATGGCAGCGGCTGCGACGGTCAGAGCAACGGCTGTCAATGTTGGAGGTAGCAACATGTTGGCGATCGTCCGTGCGAGGGGGAACCTGCCGGGTTCGGCAGCGCTAACGGAACTCTAGACGATCAATTCAGCCAGGCCCGGGAGACGGACCGCTGGCAGCAAAAGCACTTCAACGGTCGGAACGCATCAACGCCTCGACACCGCCGGCCATCGACAACGTTGCCACGCGGTTTCGCCCCGAATGCTTGGCCTGATACAACGCCGCATCCGCCCGCTCGACAAACACGTCCATGCTGTCACGCCCCGACGGCACGAACGAATAGCAACCCAGACTGACCGTCACGTAACCGTTGGGCGAGCCGGTGTGATTGATGTGCTTGTCGATGACGCTACGGCGGATCTGCTCGGCAATCGTCATGGCGCCGTGGATGTCGGTGTCCGGCAGCAGCACCGCAAACTCCTCGCCGCCGTAACGCACCGCCAGATCGGCCTTGCGGTGGCAACAACTTTTCAACGCGCGTGCGACTTCGGCCAGGCAATGATCCCCCACCACGTGGCCGTAGGTGTCGTTGTAGCGCTTGAAGTAATCGATATCGAGCATGATCAGGCTCAACGGGCTGGCCTGCCGGGCGCCGCGCCCGAACTCGATGCCCAGCGCCCGCTCGAACAATCGGCGGTTGGCCAGCCCGGTCAGGCTGTCGTGGGTGGCGATCAGCTCCAGCGCTTGCTGGGCCCTGCGCAAATCCGACTCGACCCGCTCGCCAACACGTACTTGATGAAGGAACCCCCACCCGAACAACCCCACGCCCAGCAACACCAGGGCAACGATGAGACTGGAGCGAAACGCCGTGTCGTACCAGCCTGCAAGAATGGCATCAGTGGACGACGCAGCGGCGACCACCAGCGGATACGCCTCCAGCTGTCGGTAACCGTACATGCGAGTCACACCATCGATGGTGGACGTGAACAGCGCATTGCCGGAGGTGGCCAGTGGCAGGAACTTCTGGAAAATCTCGCCCTGGGCCAGCGACACGCCGATCTGCGCCTCTACAAAAGGTCGACGCGCCAACAGCGTGCCATCGGTCAAGCCGAGAAACATCGAGCCGTTGTCGTCGAGGCTGAAGCTTTTGAAGAACTGGTCGAAGTACGACATCTTGATGCCGGCCAGCAACACGCCCTGGAAATGCCCGTTCCTGTCGTTGACCCGTTTGGAAATCGGAATGATCCACTCGCCGTTTTCCCGACTGCGGATGGCCGGGCCGATATGCGCCACCGACGATACGTTCTGCTGGTGGTACTTGAAGTACTCGCGATCCGCGACCCCGGCCCCCCGGGGCAGGTTTTCAAACGAGGACACCACCCACTGGCCCTTCTGGTCGAACAGCAGGATGCCGTGCAACTGATCCAGCGCCAGCACCCGCCGGGCGAAAGTCTGCTGCAAGCGTGGCCGTTGGACCGGGCCGGAACCGTCGACCTGAATCCAGTCCACCAGACTGGTCAGCACCAGGTCGGCCTTCATGAAGGTGTCTTCGGCTTGCTGCGCCATGGCCCGCGTCAGGTTCGAAGACGCCACTTGCGCCACGCTCAGGTCATGGCGACGGGACTGTTCCAGTTGCAGGTAAAGCAAACCGCACAGGCACAGACACACCGTGGCAATGAACAATACCGCGGCCTTGCGCAGCGGTATGCGTTTCAATGCGACGCCAGGGGCGTGGTCCGGGTCGTTAAAGCGAGTGGGCAAAAGTTCATCCTGTCGGGGGGCAAAGCATGGGCAACGAGCCAAAGCCCTCAGCCTTTGTGGGCCGTAGTTTACGGGGTTATCCGTGATAAATGGGCGAGCACTTGCCCAGTGGTCGCACTGGCCCGGTGGTGCTGCCCAAGCACAACGTCCGCGCCCTGCCTGTGCTGCAAACATGACCCAGGGCAAGCGCTGCCTGCGCGTCAACGAGCTACGATTAGACTGACCTCAATACAGGGAATCGACATGAACAAGGCAGACGAACTCGCCGCAAAATTGAAACAGACACGGCTGACCAGCGCGGATCAGGCGATCGATGGCTGGCCGGGCCAGGTCTACGAACTGTATCAACGGATAGAGGCCTGGCTGCTGCCCTTGACCGAAGCGGGCCTGGTCCTGCGGCGCAACCCCACCCACGTGTTCGAGAGTCACCCCGATGGCGACGCTTACGACTACGCCATCGACCAGTTGGTGATCACCGGCAACGAACACAGCATTACCTTTGACCCGGTTGCACGCTTCACCGCCGATGGCGAGGGGCGGGTCGAGGTCCACACCACAGGCAACGAACTCGCCCTGCTGCGCACCGTGGACGAGCACGGTGAAACACACTGGTGGCTACAAACGATCGAGCAGGCCACCGCGCAGCTGGACGCGATAGCACTGACGGAAAGCGATCTGCTGGCAGTGGTGCAACAAGGGTTGGAGCTTTAGGGGCTAATGCCAGTCCGTTAAGCATTTGAATACCGCAAACCTTGTGGGAGCGGGCTTGCTCGCGAAAGCGTTTTAACAGCCAGCATTTAAGTCGACTGATCCGCCGCTTTCGCGAGCAAGCCCGCTCCCACAGTGTCCGGGGCTTAACTGACAGATATTAGCCCCTGGAGTGCGCTTTTTTAGCTATTTCGTTACTGCTTGCTCTGCCCCGTCACCACCAACGGTATCTCTGCGAGACGCAAGTCCAGAGCGGGCAACTTCGTAGGCTGACTCAAGCCCTGCAGTACCCTGGCATCGTAATCATAAATGTCGGGCTTGAACGTCACCCGCCCGTCATTGCTCAGGTCCACGGTCCAGTAAGCCAACAACACCGGCACTTTCACCGGCAGCAGGACGTTCTCGGTCCTGCCATTGGCCAACTGCTTCTGGATGCCGGCGCTGTTCCAGCGCACCGGGTCGTTGAACAACAACTCGACCAGTTGCAAGGGGTTTTCCACGCGGATGCAGCCTGAACTGGTGGCCCGGACCGTTTTGGCGAACAGCTCGCGGTGCGGGGTGTCATGCAGGTAAATCGCATAGTCGTTGGGGAAACGGATCACCACCTGCCCCAGCGAACTGTCGGGCCCGGCATCCTGACGCAGGTGGATGCCCCGCGGGTTGCTCCAGTCCACGCTCGACGGATCGAGCACATTGCCTTCGCGATCAAGCACGCGAATCCGGTTGGCCGCCAGATAGCCCGGATCGTTCTGGACTTTGGGAATCACGTCCTGCTTGAGGATCGTCGGCGGCACGGTCCAGGTCGGGTTGAACGTGATGTAGGTGATTTCAGCCTGGAACACCGGCGTACTGCGCACCGGTTTACCGACTTGCACCCGCGAACGCCAGATCGGCAGACCGTCGCGGTACATCGCCACCTTGTAGCCGGCGATATCGACGATCACGAACGTGCCCTGAAGCTTGTACAACAGCCACCGGGCGCGCTCCATGTTGACCCGCACCTGATCGATCCGCGCCTCGACCGGCACGTTCAGCGCCGCCAGCGTCGCCGCCCCCGCCACGCCATCGACCCCCAGGTATTGCTCGGTCTGATACTTCTTCACCGCGGCAATGACCTTGTCGTCGTAACCGGCTTTTTTCGACAGGTGTGCATCCAGGTAACCGCCCGCCACCAGGCGCGCACGCAATTGTGCGACCGCCACCCCATCCATGCCGGGCTTGAGCGATTGCCCCTCGGTCACTTTCTGCCAGCCGCCCGCAGCGTGCACCTGGCGCAACCGGGCCAGGCCTTCACGCAAATTGCGGTAAATCTCTTCCTGAGGCGGTGCATCGGCGAATGCATGCGCCACGTCGTGGGCATCGAGGGCGGCAAACAGATTGTTCATGTCCTCGTGGGCATCGCCGCCGGCAGGTTCGAAATTCCAGTGAATGTCCAGCCGCGACGGATCGACTTTACCCTGTCGCAGTTGCAGCAGCGCGGTGATGAACGTGCGGGTCGCGGCCATGTCGAACATCGCCCGTTGCGCCGTGGAAGGCACGGCAGCCAGCAGCGATTCATGGGCTTGCGCCAGTTCGGTGATGCGGAAATCCGCCGGATTCAGGCCGTCGATCCGGGTGTCTTCAAGGCTCTTGAGCAACTGGGCCACATCACGATCATCCGTCCACGCGGCGCGATAGTTGCGATGCATATAGAAATCGAGCACCACCCGGCCGACATCCACACGCTGATGGCGCCTGGAGGTGAGCAACGGCGGAAAGGCCGACCGCTGCGGCTCCAACGTCGCCTGAATCGCCTGGCCGACCGCATCGCCGGGTGCTGCGGCATCGATTGTGCTGCTCGCCGCAGATACCGGCTCAATCGGCGAAGTTTGCCCAATCGCTGCACCGCTGATCAGAAAGCCCATAAAAAACATGCGGCTTATGACGAATGACCTTGTTAACTTCACCATGGATAATCCTTAATCCCCCGTTTCAAACGGCTAGCTTTCCGCTCGCTGCTAGCTAGACTCGAAATTATCATGATGAGACCCGACTATGGCGCTAAACCGCTTTGGCCTTTTATTTGCCATTTTACTGACGTGCCTTTCAGTAACGTCAGCCTACGCCGATTCGCTTGAAAACGCGCTGGTCAAAGCAGCACCCGGCGCCGACGCCAAAGTGATTGCCCTGGCCGTTCGTGCCACCCAATGCAGCCGCGCCCAAGGTGTCGCCCCCGCCCAAAGACTGGCGGTGATCGATTACTCCCTGCCCTCGACCGAACAACGCCTGTGGGTCTTTGATCTTAAGCGGCGCAAGTTACTGTTTCACGAACTGGTCGCCCATGGCCGCAACAGCGGTGAAAACATGGCCACGCTGTTCTCCAACCGCAACGAAAGCCACGCCACCAGCCTCGGCCTGTTCCGCACCCAGCAAAGCTACCTCGGCCAGAACGGTTACTCGTTGCGCATGGAAGGCCTGGAGCCCGGCTTCAACGATAACGCCTATGACCGGGCCATCGTCATTCACGGAGCGCCCTACGTCAGCCCGGTGCTGGCCCGTGCCAATGGCCGCATCGGCCGCAGTCTGGGATGCCCGGCCGTCAGGCCGGCGATTGCCCATCGGCTGATTGATTCGATGAAGGACGGGCAGTTGTTGTTTTCCTACTACCCGGACCAACGCTGGCTGAAGTCCTCTTCCTACATCAACTGCGGCGGCGACACCGTGGCCTCAAGGGAAAAGTCCACTTCAAGCCAGAAAACGACGCCCAACCTGTCAAAACTGTAATCTTCGCCTCAGCCTGCTGAAAGCACCGCCCGCTAGACTCGTCGACAAGTTCAACAGGCTGACGGGCGGAACACACGGCATGCACTCCCACACTTCAAGACGCACCTTCGTCAAAAGCCTGGCCATCGGCGGGCTCTTCGGCGGCCTCGGGTTATGGCGCACGCCGGTCTGGGCGATCAGCAGTCCCGGCGAACCGCAGGTGTTGGCCGGTAATGATTTCGAGCTGTACATCGGCGAATCCCCGGTCAACTTCAGCGGCAGCCCACGCACCGCGATGAGCATCAACGGCGGCATCCCCGGCCCACTGCTGCGCTGGCGTGAAGGCGACACGGTGACACTGCGGGTGCGCAACAAACTCAAGGACAGCACGTCCATTCACTGGCACGGCATCTTGCTGCCGGCCAACATGGACGGCGTGCCGGGGCTGAGCTTCAAGGGCATCGAGCCCGGCGGCATGTACGTCTACCAGTTCACCGTGCGGCAGAACGGCACCTACTGGTATCACAGCCATTCGGGGTTTCAGGAACAATCCGGCGTCTACGGCCCGCTGGTGATCGACGCCAAGGACCCGGAGCCGTTCCAGTACGACCGCGACTACGTGGTGATGCTCAGCGACTGGACCGACGAGGACCCGGTCGGCCTGATGAAGACCCTGAAAAAACAGTCCGATTACTACAACTTCAACAAGCGCACCGTGGGCGACTTCATCCACGACGTCAGCGAAAAAGGCTGGGGGTCGACCGTCGCCGACCGCAAGATGTGGGCCGAGATGAAGATGAACCCCACCGACCTTGCGGACGTCGGCGGCGCCACTTACACCTACCTGTTGAACGGCCAGGCGCCGGACATGAACTGGACCGGGGTGTTCCGCCCAGGGGAAAAGCTGCGGCTGCGCTTCATCAACGGCTCGGCCATGACCTACTTCGACGTGCGCATCCCCGGCCTGAAAATGACCGTGGTCGCCGCCGATGGCCTGCACGTCAAACCGGTGAGCGTCGACGAGTTTCGCATCGCCGTGGCGGAAACCTTCGACGTTATCGTCGAGCCGACCGAAGCGGCCTACACCCTGTTCGCCCAGGCGATGGATCGCACCGGATACGCACGCGGCACCCTGGCGGTGAAGGCGGGACAGGTTGCGCCACTGCCGCCACTGGACCCGCGCCCCCTGGTGACCATGGATGACATGGGCATGGGCGGCATGGACCACGGCAGCATGGCGGGCATGGATCACAGCAACATGGCCATGGGCGACATGCCCGGCATGCAGTCGCACCCGGCCTCGGAAACCGACAACCCGCTGGTGGACATGCAAGCCATGTCCACCTCACCGAAACTCGACGACCCCGGCATGGGCCTGCGCAGCAACGGTCGCCGCGTGCTCACCTATTCCGACCTGCGCAGCACCTTCGAAGACCCGGACGGCCGCGAGCCTGGCCGCACCCTTGAACTGCACCTGACCGGGCACATGGAAAAATTCGCCTGGTCGTTCAACGGCGTGAAGTTCTCTGATGCAGAGCCGCTGCGCCTCAAGTACGGCGAGCGGCTGCGGATCGTGCTGGTCAACGACACGATGATGATGCACCCCATCCACCTGCACGGAATGTGGAGCGACCTCGAAGACGAGAACGGCCAGTTCATGGTGCGCAAACACACCATCGACATGCCACCGGGCTCCCGGCGCACCTATCGGGTCACTGCCGATGCGCTCGGCCGCTGGGCCTATCACTGCCATCTCCTGTACCACATGGAAATGGGCATGTTCCGTGAAGTTCGCGTGGAAGAATGAGGCGCACCCCATGATTCGATTCACCCCGTTTTTTTTAGCACTCGCGACCTCGACGGCGATGGCCGCCAGCGATGACATGCAAGGCATGGATCACAGCCAGATGGACCACGGCCAGATGCAAGGCATGGACGACGGCCAGATGCAGCCCGCTGCCCCCAGCGAAAGCCGCACGCCGATCCCGGTGCTGACCGATGCCGATCGCGCGGCGGTGTACGCCGATCCCGCCGGCCACCACGTACATGACAGCACGCTCAATTCCTTTTTCCTCGCCGACAAACTCGAGTGGCAGGACGCCGATGACGGCAGCACCCTGGCCTGGGATTTATCCGGTTGGGTCGGCGGTGACATTGATCGCCTGTGGCTGCGCTCCGAAGGTGAACGCACCAACGGCGTGACCGAAGACGCAGAAATCCAGGCCCTGTGGGGCCACGCTATTTCCCCGTGGTGGGACGTCGTCAGCGGCGTGCGCCAGGACTTCAAACCCGGCGCCCCGCAAACCTGGGCTGCGTTCGGCGTGCAAGGCATGGCGCTGTACAACTTCGAGGCCGAAGCCACGGCCTTCATCGGCGAAGGCGGCCAGAGCGCCGTGCGGCTGGAAGGCGACTACGACATCCTGCTGACCAATCGGCTGATCCTGCAGCCAACCGTCGAGCTCAACGCCTACGGCAAAAACGATCCACAACGGGGCATCGGCGCGGGGCTGTCCAACACCGAGGCGGGTTTGCGCCTGCGCTACGAAATCCGCCGGGAATTCGCGCCCTACCTCGGCGTGACCTGGAACCGCACCTACGGCAACACCGCCGACTACGCCAACGACGAAGGCGAGGACCGCAGCGAAACCCGCCTCGTGCTCGGTGTTCGGCTGTGGTTCTGAACAGACTCACCCCCAAACCAACAACAACCGCTTCAAGCGGTAAAGGACCTTGCATGCGCATCATCAAACCCACCGCCGTCGCAATCGCATTGCTCAGCGGCCTGCTCATGAGCACCCTCGCTCAAGCGCACCCCAAACTGCTCACTTCCACACCAGCGGAAGGCGCGGAAGGTGCGCCACCCGAAAAGATCGAACTGCATTTTTCCGAAAACCTCGTCACCCAGTTTTCCGGCGCCAAACTGCTGATGACCGAAATGTCCGGCATGGCCCACGCCCCGATGCCGGTCAAGGCCAAAGTCAGCGGCGGCAGCGATCCGAAGACCATGTTCATCACCCCGACAACACCCCTGACTGCCGGCACCTACAAGGTCGAATGGCGCGCGGTGTCGTCGGACACCCACCCGATCACCGGCAACGTCACCTTCAAAGTGAAATGATCGATGAGCGACTCGGCCAACGTCGTGCTGCGGTTTGTGTTGTATGTGGATTTGATGCTGTTGTTTGGCGTGGCGCTGTTCGGGCTCTACAGCTTCAAGGGACAGGAACGGCTATCCGGCACCGTGTTGCCCTTTCGCCGGTTGTTGACGGCAACAGCCGGGCTCGGCGCGCTGCTGTCCATCGCCGGCATGGTGCTGATGGTCCGCGCCATGAGCGGCGAATCAGACGTTACCGAGTTGCGCCCTCACCTCGAGATGATGCTGTTCGAGACAGACGTCGGGTTGGCCTGGGCCGTGCGGATGATTGCGTTAGCGGTCGCGGGTTTGGCGTTGATGCTCAACCCACGCACCCCCGGCATCAGCCTGGTGATCGCCGCCACGGCCGGCGGCATCGCCCTCGCCAGCCTGGCCTGGAGCGGGCATGGCGCCATGGACGAAGGCAGTCGCCGTTTCTGGCACTTTACAGCGGACATCCTGCACCTGATGGCAGCGGGTGCCTGGCTCGGCGCGTTGCTGGCGTTTGCCTTGATGGCACAAACCCGGGCCCTGCAAACCGAAGCTCACATACGGTTGCTGGCTCGTGCGGTCAAGCGATTCGAACCTGTCGGTGCGCTGATCGTTGTGATCATCACCGTGACGGGCGTGGTGAACTACTTGTTCATCGTCGGGCCGAAGCTCGATGAGGTTTTACTCAGCCACTACGGAATTTTGCTGGCGATCAAGGTGCTGCTGTTTGCCGGGATGCTGGTGTTGGCGGCGTTGAACCGCTTTCATCTTGGCCCCTTGCTGGAGCGGTCGTTGCGAAAGGGCCAGTATCGCGCGGCAGCCCACGCACTTCGGCGCAGTGTGGTGGTGGAAATGGCCGCGGCGGTATTGATTGTGGGGTTGGTGGCGTGGTTGGGGACGTTGAGTCCGGAAGTGGAAATGAGCAATCTTTAGGCTGCGTTGATTTTTCACACCGGTGAAAGTTTCACTACACTCTCCGCTTCAAAACCACTCCAGCACAAAAGCCCGATAACAATGACGAAAATCAAAAGAGCAATGATGCTCGGCGGCTTGCTCGCACTCTCCCTTGGCGCCCAGGCAGAACCGTCGCATCTGGACAGCGTCATGCAACAGGGACAACTGCGCGTCTGCACCACCGGCGACTACAAGCCCTACACCCTCAAAGCCGAGGACGGCGAGCATTCCGGCATCGACATCGCCATGGCCCGCGCCCTGGCCGACAGCCTTGGCGTCAAGGTCGAGTGGGTGCCCACCACCTGGAAAACCCTGATGCCCGACATGCTTGCCGGCAAGTGCGACATCGCCATGGGCGGCATCTCGGTCACCCTGGAACGGCAGAAAAAAGCCTTCTTCAGCAGCATCCTGGACGTCGACGGCAAAATCCCGTTGGTGCGTTGCGAAGACCAGGCGCTGTACCAGACCGTCGAACAGATCAACCAACCCTCGGTTCGCCTGGTCGAACCCGCCGGCGGCACCAACGAAGCGTTCGTCCACGCCTACCTGCCCAAGGCGCAATTGCAGTTGCGCGACAACGTGAGCATCTTTCAGGAACTGCTGGATAAAAAAGCCGACGTGATGATCACCGACGCCTCGGAGGCGCTGTATCAGCAGAAGCTCAAGCCGGGCCTGTGCGCGGTCAACCCCACGCACTACCTGCAATACGGCGAAAAAGCCTACTTGCTGCCCCGCGACGACATCACCTGGAAGCTGTACGTCGATCAGTGGCTGCATTTGGCCAAGGCGACGGGCAACTACCAGAAGATCCTGCGCCAATGGCTGGCGGTGCCTGACGCCAAGTAACGGATCGTTTTTGCTCACAAAAAAAGGGCGCTACCAAAGGAGCGCCCTTTTTCATTGCGGACCGCGTATCAATCGTCGTGCAGCAAACCTGAACCGTATTCGCCAAAGCTATTGCCAAGCGCACTGCCATGGAAACTCATCTTGTCGGGGTTGCTGTTGGTCGGCCCCGGGCCAAAGCCGGCCGGCTGCACCGAGTCGGTCGAATAATCGCTATGAGAGCTCACACCCGAACAGGCGCTCAACAACAAAGCACCAGCCATCAGCGAAACTTTGACCAGGTTTGCGATCATTTTTTTAATCCTGTGGGTTGAGGCGCGGGGACGTGACCTTTGGCGGTCATCCTATGCCTCACTTCAACGACACATCATGAAACTTTTCGCCAAGTCAGCGTTGGTTCAGGAACCGTGTGCACCTGGCGATATCTCACCCCCCAACACCTTGCGGATCGACATTGTCCAATGTTCGATTCACTAACAACTCCCCCACCACAGCCAGTTGCTGAATCGACAACGCCAGACTGAAGACCACTACACCCCGACCAGATTGAAAACGAGAGGTAAAGTTTCCAGCACCGTGACACCTCTCCCCCCCTTAGCTTAAAATCCGCGCCTTTAACCGACCTATCAACCTGCTTCGTTCGGTGGCCGGTTCCCTGAGGACTGCCAATCGGTTGGCATATGGCATGCCACCCCGCTGCACGTGATGCCAAGTAGCAAACAACAACTCTACAAGCCTGTAAAATCCAGACAGGACGCGTTAGCAGCATGCGTCATCGCACAATCGAATGATCAGGATGAGGCTCAAGGTGATTGATAAAACCGTCTCAGTAAGCTTGGTGGTACCCGTTTACAAAAGCGCAAGTACGCTCCCGCAATTTTACGAGCGCGCGCGCGCGACTCTTGATCAGATTTGCGACGACTGGGAGATTATTCTTGTCGATGACGCGAGCCCGGACCAGACGTGGCTTGCCGCTCTGGCACTGCACGAACAAGACCGCAGAGTCAAAGTCGTTCGCTTCGCGAAGAACAAGGGGCAACAGCATGCTACGTTGTGCGGCATCGGCTATGCCTGCAAACGCTATGTCGTGACAATCGACGATGACCTGCAGTGCTTCCCCGAAGACCTCCCCCTGTTTATTGATCAACTTCAAGCCGGCAAGCATGTCGTCATCGGAAAGATCCCGAAGGCTGAAAAACAGCACAGCGCCTGGCGCAACATTGCTTCGCGCATCAACCAGAAACTGGTTAGCAAGGTCATGGGCAAACCGACCGGTTTCAGCCTCTCGAGCTACAGGGCCATGAGTCAACAGGTGGCTAGACAGCTCGCCAGATACCAGGGTTCACACCCACATATCGCCGCGATGCTTTTTAATTCGGTGCCCGTCAGCATGATGGCGAACGTGAGCATTCGCCACGCGCCGCGCGCCGATGGCGGCCCGAGCACTTATACCCTTGGCAAGATGTTCAAAACGCTTTCGTTCCTTATCGTCAATTACTCCCTGTTGCCACTTCGCTACGTGTCGATCTGGGGCTTTTTGGTCAGCGCGTCGAGCATTTTATTCGCTATGTATGTTCTGTTGCGCACCCTCCTGACCGATCATGTAGTGCCAGGCTGGGCGTCGCTGGCGATCTTGCTGTCATTCCTCGCCGGTAACATCCTTCTGGCACTAGGTGTGCAAGGCGAGTACCTCGGAAGACTGGTCGAAAATGCAACCCACCTTAGCCAATTCCCCATTATTGAAGAGCATGTGGAGTAAAGATGACATCCGCTTACCGCGTCGTGGATTATTTCCCTGCTGAACACATTTTAAACAATGGGGTCTTTGCACACCTCGACGAAATCGATGCGCAAACACCAGGCGCACTGGTGTACTGTCAGAACTTGCACTATTTGCAAAAGGCTTTGGCTACGCCCAACGTCGCGTGTGTCCTGTGCCCCGAAAGTTTAAAAAATGAAGAATTAGCGACTGAAAAATCAATTGTATTCTGTGCCGACCCACGCACCTCTTTTTTCCGCCTCTACAACCGCTTGAGTGAGGAGACAAAGTGCGCAACTGCGCAGTCACCGAGCATCGGCGACAATTGCACCCTGCACCCCAGCGCCGTTATCTCGCCACTGGCCACACTGGGTAACAATGTCGAAATTTCAGCAAATGTGGTGATCGAAGGCCCTGTCGAGATCGGAGACAATGTCTACATCGGTTCAAATGCCGTTGTAGGCGCCGAGGGCTTGATCACGCTACGCAACGACAACGGCACGCTGATGGTGGTCAAACATCAGGGCGGTGTACGCATTGAATCGGGTTGCCAGATACTGGCTGGCGCAGTAATCGCGAGGTCCTTGTTCCAGCAGCCGACAACCATCAGCGAAAACTGCCAGATCGGCATCATGACCAACATTGGTCATGGCGCCGTGATTGGCAAGAACTCTGTGATTTCTGGCAATACCGTTATTGCAGGACGCACACGCCTGGGGGCCGGCGCATGGGTTGGCGCCTCTTGCTCCATCGCACAGGGCCTTGTGATTGGCGACGCGGTACAAATAAAAATGGGCTCGGTTGTCATCAGCGACATCGCGCCAAACAGCGTCGTTTCTGGAAACTTCGCAATCAATCACAGGGCTAACATGACAGCCCACCTCAGGAAACAAAAGTGATGCACTTCACCGAGCTATCACTGGGATTCAAAGGCGAACGAACCTACATACACGGGTCCGACATGCTCAATGCCACGATGCAGGCCATCACTCGCCATGCGCCGCACGCACGGATCGAAAAGCTGGACTTCAGAATCAGTAGAATGACCAACCACCTACTCACCTGTCACTGGTGGCCGAGACCAGCCCCTCGATCATTGTCAGGTGAGGCTGTCGCTACCTTCACCTTTCAACTCGATGGCATTGATCATGAAGGCAAATTGATTCAAGCCGAAGGTTGCGCCAATACACGACGTGCTTACGACGAGTCGCTGGTTGAAAAACAATGTGTTTTCACACCCGCCCATCGGTCAGTGAGCCTGACGACCATGCCAGATGACCTCTCACCGATCGAAGTGCTGGTATCCATGAACAAGGCACTGCTTCTCAAGGAATTGAGCATACCCAGTGGCAGCCAGTGGGTTTTCTGTCGCTGGGAAAGCCCGAAGTGGCCGCCGTGTTCTGACTTGAGCGGGGTAGGGCTGACACTTGAGCAGACGCTCGGCACTCGATTGACCCGTAGTCGCATTGAGCTCAATGCAGAACATATCGGCATGCTCTACTTCAGCGCCCTCAAGGTCGAGTAGCCTACCGCTGGCACACGAACCTTGCAGCAAGGCGAGGTGCCAGTTCAGCGAGGCTTATGGCTCGACGATCAACACTACACGCCTCTCTCGACAGCTGCTAATGTGCTACATCTTTTTGAAGCAGCCAACCTCGTCAACTGCCAGCAATGCCACAAAGCTTCCCTCCCGCAGTACAAACGTACCGGCCGGGGTAACTTCAACACCTATACGATGAATTACTAACCATGCCCCAGACAAAAGAACAACTTATCAACATCATTTCCCAGGCTGATGTTGTAGCAGATGCCTCAACGCTACGTGACAATATTAGCCTCAGCGACCAGGGTGTTGACTCTCTCGGCATGTTCAATATCATTCTGTCTATCCAGGATCACTACGTCATCGAGATACCTGACGAGGATATTGAAGGCCTTAAAACCATCAATGACCTGGCCGATTACATAAAATCAAAACTGCAATAACCGACATCCCTTGTCATGTAGGGGAGGCAGACAGCATGTCCACTCTCCCTCATGCCGTTCTCGACCGTGACAGGGTTCGCCTACCTATTATCTACACAGCGTTAGCCTCACCCTCCTACGTTGAGCACCCTGCATGCCTTTGACGTTTTTGAAATTGTTGATCGCGTTTTTTATCTGTGCATTTCTTATACACACATTTGATCTTAAACTAACGGCATTAATCAGCGACATTACAGCATGGCACTACCTTGCGCTGGCGGCTGTTATCCCAATCACTTTGAGTTCTTTTTTTTCTGTCAACCGCTGGCAAGTGTTCCTGCGGCTCAATTCGATTGACGAAGCGTTAGCAAGCCTCTGGAAAATAAACCTGGTTTCTCAATTTCAAGGTTTGATTTTGCCCTCATCACAGGGAGCGGATGCCTTTCGTATGTTTCACATCGAACGACGCCACCCGAAAAAGCGGGGTACCGCAGGCAGTACGGTAATCATTGAGCGCATGATTGGACTATTGGTGTTATGTACCTTTACCCTTTTTGCCCTGCCCTTCTTGCCTGCATCAGACAACTACGCGCTGCTCATCATGACCGTCGGCGCCGTCAGCAGCATAGCCGTAGTGGCCCAAATAATATTGACCAGCGAAAAAATCCATACACTTTATAGCGGCCGCACCGTCAATAACCCGTTACTTTCTCTATTGCTGGGGTATATTCAGAAACTTCATGCCAGCACGATTAACTTCCCCTACCGGCAGGCGCTCACGTCATCCCTGCTTTTTATCTGCTGCTATCAAATATCCCTGATATCGGTAGTGTATTTGGTATTTCGTGCCTACGGCTATGACATCCCCTTCATTCAGCACTTTGCTCTCTATCCGGTCATCGCCATCCTGACCATGGTTCCAATAACAGTGGGTGGGCTTGGGGTACGCGAAGGTTTTTTTGTTTATTTTTATGGTCTACTTGACGTCCCAGCCAATATAGCCGTGGGCGCCTCCCTGGCAAATTACATTCTAATGGTCCTGATCCCTGCCGCTTGCGGTGGCTTTATTTACTTGTGGGATACTATTCAGGAAAATCGCCTGAAAGATAAAAACTAAAACAGAGAGCCAGATTGATGTCCCCAGATCGCACCCCGTTCCCCAAGTCCGCCTTTGAGGCGCTTGCCCAGGCAGAGGCACGCCACTGGTGGTTTCGCGCCCGTAACCGCGTGATCATTTGGGTGCTGAAATCTCGCATCGGCAAAATCCGGAATTTCCTGGAGATTGGTTGCGGTACCGGCTTTGTGCTGGAAGGGATTCACCAGGAATTTCCCGAAACGACACTCTCCGGCACCGAGTTTTTCGAAGAAGGCCTGATGCATGCACGTCGACGCGTGCCCAGCGCAAGCTTTGAAAAGCTGGACGCGCGCGCCATGAACGATGCAGAGCGATTTGATGTAATTGGCGCTTTTGATGTCATCGAACATATCGATGAAGATGAACAGGTACTGGCGAATCTTTCCCGCGCACTGCATAAGGATGGTCATCTATTGCTGACCGTTCCCCAGCACCGCTGGCTGTGGTCCGCTGCGGATGAACGCGCCTGTCATGTGCGCCGCTACACGCGCCGCGAGCTTGTCGACAAGGTAGGCCGCGCCGGCCTTGAGGTTCAATACGTCACATCCTTTGTCACCCTGCTCGTCTCCTTGATGTGGCTGGCACGACAGCGCCCCGGTCAAAAAAATGCGCAAGTAAACAGCGAGTTCGATATTTCTGACCGGACCAATCGGCTCCTTGAGTTCGTTATGAAGATAGAGCTCGGCCTTTTGAAGGCAGGCATCACCTTTCCTCTCGGTGGTTCACTCTTGCTGTTAGCCAAAAAACCATAATCTGGAGACCTACAGTGAGCGACTTTAAAATTCCCTTCAATCGCCCTTTCATGACGGGAAAGGAACTTTACTATATTGCAGAAGCAAAGTTCCTTAATAAGCTTGCTGGTGACGGCCCCTTCACTCGACGTTGCCATCAGTGGCTTGAACAGTACACCGCCAGCGAAAAGGTACTGTTGACGCACTCATGTACTGCTGCCCTGGAAATGTCAGCCCTATTGCTCAATATTGAACCTGGGGATGAGATCATCATGCCCTCTTACACCTTCGTCTCCACTGCTAACGCTTTTGTATTGCGCGGTGGAGTACCGGTGTTTGTCGATATCAGAAAAGACACACTGAACCTGGACGAACGCTTGATTGAGGCTGCGATTACCCCTCGCACCAAGGCAATCGTTCCGGTTCACTACGCTGGCGTCGCATGCGAAATGGACACGATTATGCAGATCGCCCGCCGGCACGGTCTCCGCGTGGTTGAGGATGCTGCGCAGGGGGTCATGGCCTCCTATAAAGGAAGAGCCTTGGGCAGTATTGGTGATCTGGGCGCATATAGCTTCCATGAAACCAAGAACGTGATATCCGGCGAAGGCGGCGCGCTATTGGTTAACGACCCGACACTGTCATTACGCGCCGAGGTCATTCGGGAGAAAGGTACGGACCGCAGCCGTTTCTTCAGAGGTGAAGTGGACAAGTACACTTGGCAGGAAGTCGGCTCATCCTACCTGCCAGGTGAATTGACCGCCGCTTTTCTTTGGGCGCAACTGGAAGAGGCACAGTCGATTACACAAAATCGCCTGGACAGCTGGAACCACTATCACCAAGCGCTCGAAGGGCTTGAATTGGCAGGCGCAGTACGCCGCCCGATCATTCCCGCAGAATGCACACACAATGCACACATGTACTATGTCTTGCTTGCTCCCGGCATCGATCGCCAACGCACGCTAGAGAAACTCAAACACGACAATATCCACCCGGTGTTCCATTACGTACCGCTGCACTCCTCACCGGCAGGACTGCGCTACGGCCGACAACATGGCGCGATGACAAATACAGACACCCTGTCGGAGTGCTTGATTCGCTTGCCACTGTGGGTGGGGCTGACAACGGAACAACAGGCAGGTGTCGTCGACTCGCTACAGCGCGCCGTTTCCTGAAGGGGAACACGCGGCGTGCAAATGCTGATCTACACACTGCGTAGCTGCACCCATGACATTGGACGCACGGTATATCGTTACCAGTAGATAAATGAACTAACCGCTCAGCACATCCGAGGGCTTACCCGGAGTTTCCAGAGAGCTTTCAGGTTCGATGGATACAATGCAGGCTCAATGCTGGGATTGGGCTATCATTGGCGCCGATTAATAAGCCTTTACTGACGAAGATAGAATAATCGATTTTTAAATCGACTGGGTGTTGAAGAATGAGAGATGTTTTAACAAATAAAATTCCAATAATTGTTCTGGCATTGTTCTTTGCTGTATTACTGAGCGGGGTATTTCTTCCGGTTTACTCCGATGAAGTCATGACAAAATTCAGGGTTGCGCGGCTCTTTCTGGAGGGCGGAAATGCGGTCACCCTTTTTCCACAATGCACAACAACTGCAGGGCGGACAGTTTCATGGGTATTTTATCCGGCCGGTATATTACTGTCGGCGATCTATGCCCACCTGGGTCCTTTTGGCTTGAGAGTGAGCGGGATTTCTTTATCGCTGATCTGGTTTGCCTTGCTCGCGTATTGGTGCTTGGCGCAGGCGCGTGATGTTGGAGGGGCTCTTCAGCGTTTCGCTGGATTGGTGGCGGTGGCTTCACTGGGCGTCCTACCCTATCTGTGGGCCTTGTCGCGCCCTGAACAACTTCTGATGCTGCTGATCCTGGTGCTTTGTTTGTTGGCACTCTTCTTCAAGGAGCAGAAGTCTGCGCGCGCGCAGGTGGCAATGACTGTTGGGCTTGCATTGTTGCTGACATTATTTTTCTATGCTCACCCGAAGAGCTTGTTCTATGCGCCATTCGCGCTAGCGGCCGTGTGGTTCGCGACGGCAACGTACCACAAAGCGATTCGCTATGGCTTGTGGCTGTTCGTCGTGGTTCTGTGCGTTCAGACCTTTCACTATTTCAGCGCGCTGGCGGGCTGTCAGGATGCGCCGAACATTCAAAAAATGCTGGCGTTCAACACATTGTTACCGGGTTTGCTGTTCTCTGCACCGGCTGAGTTTCTCAGCGCCGCATACAACAACTTAATAAGCTTTCCTGACCGGTTGTTGATACATCTGACCTTTAATGAAACTTTTCAATCGGGCTGGCTGCCTCCTATGGTCGGTAGCTTTGAAGCGTTACCGTACCTCAATCTTGCCATTTATTATTTTCTGTACGCGTTTATTATCGGAATCCACGTTGTAAGCATCCCGGTATTTCTGTTGCAACTGGCTCGCCGCCAAGTGTCTGCGTCTGTCGTGCTGGCGCTGTTGTTGGTCGGCGCAGATTTAATCAATGCGTTTTTTTACAACATCCAGAATTTTTATGCAGCTAATCAATTCATGCCTGTGTCGATCATCATCGCAGCCCTGTTGATGCACTCCCGGCGCGCAGTGAAGCTGAGTAACACACCCACACTATTAGCCTATTCACTGTTAATGCTGCTTTCCATGGCATCGATGGTGACACTGTTAACCCTCGTGACCCCTGGCATCACACGCAACTCCTCCTTCGCGCAATCGAGTTTGCCCGGGCAGCCGCTTTCGATTCCGGTGCTGGGGTCTCTGCTTCACCTGGATTCAATCAGTAAGCTGGGGGTGTCATGTGGTATTCCTGCGGAGTCGGCAGAAAATGTCGTAGTGGACCACATGACATATTTCGCCTTTTTGCGCGACAAGCAACCGATCCACGTGCTCTACGTGTCTGAGTTCGGCTACGGTGGCGACTTGAGCAACGGCAGGCTGCTGCCATTTCTCAAAGGGCTGAATAGCCCAGGCCTGATCACGCGTTGCGAATGGGTGCCGTATGAATTCCGGCAGGCGCAAGAGAAGGACGATATGGGCTACTGCTGTGTCAATTTCGGCAAGATCTGACTAGCGTTACCGGCATTAGTGCCCTCGGCACCCCGGAAACGGGAGGCCGAGGGGGCTCGATCACTTCCTTGACCGTCACGCCCTTGCGATGAGCCTTGGCAATTGCACCAGGTTCGGCCAGCTCAGCTTCGCGCCGCTTGAGCCAGGCCTGGGTCGCGGTCTTGCGATCGAAGGTCTGGCTTTCCTGATAAACTGTCACACCCTTTTGCATGATGCGGATCTGTGCGGTGTACGCTGCAGAGCCATCCTTGCGCTTGCGAACGGTGATCGACCCCATGGATTTTGCTACACGAGTGGTTTGCGTTGCTACATAGCAGCAAGGCTCTCTCAATATTAAGCAAAAACCGTAGCAAACCGTAGCAAATGAGAAGTAGCTAAATGCCGATGAAAACCACAGAAAACCTGGCCTATCCAGCAGATTCGGTATCCAGGAGGTTTTCTGTTGCACCCATGATGGATTGGAACTACTAAGACGAAAAAGAAAGCAAACAAAGGCCTCCAGAGCCACAAAATTTTCTTCGTACCACTTTCGTACCAACGCTATTTGTTAGGCCCCCCCCCTCAAATTGCTCAGCCCCCTAGTCCCTTGGCGACGGGCAGAAATCGGCCGATTCAGTTGAAAAAGTCGGTCATCCAAAACGGCCTGATCATTGACCGGTGAAAACGCTTTTTTTGCACGCTGCTGCGTGAAATCTGCGCCTGGAAACCTCTGCCGAAAGCAAAGATTTCAATCTCGAACGCGTACTTTTCAGCTGCGGAAACAATGGCCGACTTTTTCAACAGAATCGGCCGATCACTGCCTTTCGTCACCATCCCCCCTCACAAACTGGTTACGTCCCAACGCCTTGGCGTTGTACAGAGCCTGATCTGCCACCTCGATCAACCCTTGCAAATGGTTCAGTTGGGAACCCGTGGCTGTAGCAATCCCAATGCTCACACTTAGCCGTCCGAACGGGCTGGAGTTGTGCGCAATATTCTCTTGCTTCAAACGGTCGAGAATAAATTGCGCCACCACCGCGGCACCGTCACTGTCGGTGTCAGGCATAATGATACCAATCTCCTCTCCGCCATAACGCGCCACCAGATCTGACGGTCGCCTTACGCACGCCTCGAAAATCCTGCCAACCGTCTGCAGGCATGCGTCTCCAGCCACATGCCCGAACGAGTCGTTAAAGCGCTTGAAGTAGTCGATATCAATCATCAGCAATGCCAACGTCGTTCCCTCACGCTGTGCTCGCCGAGCTTCCATGGCAAGGCTCTCATCGAAACAGCGCCGATTTGCCAAACTGGTAAGGGCATCCTTCATCGCAAGCAGTTCAAGTTGCCGATTCGATGAGAGCAACTGCTGCTGAGTCCCACGCAACTGATCTTCTGCCTTGGTACGTCGACGGATATCCAGGATCAAAAACCAACCGATGAGTCCGGTAAGTCCCAGCAGCCCCGTCACCACCACCGCGGACAGCAATGCCTCCGTTCGCCACGCGGCGAGGGCTTCGCGCTTGCCGAGTGCCACAGTAGTGACCAGCGGCAGCCGGTCACTCTTTTGGAAGGCGTATAGCCGCTCCACGCCGTCCAGGCTGGAGGTAAACGATGCGGTGCCGACTGATCGATCGACGAGATACTTTACGTAGATGGGCGACTTGGAAAAGTTGCGCCCCATATCCTGCTCGCGGAAAGGATAGCGAACCAGCAACGTACCGTCGGTATAGGACAATCCGATAGCCCCCTCCTGCCCTACGTCGATCTTTCCAAACAACCGCAGGAAGTTTTCGATCCCCAAGGTGACCGCCACTACGCCGGCAAATTCGCCGCGAGGACCATTGAAACGACGGCTGACGGTGATCACCCATTCGTGATTGGAACGGCTCTGGATTGGCGGACCGATAAAGGGCTCACGGGATGGATCGTCGCGGTGATGAGTGAAATAGGCACGATCAGTGCTGTTCACCCCGGCTGGAATCGGCCGGTTGGAGGACATCAACCAACGTCCCTGATTATCGTAGATCGTGATACCACTGAGCTGTGGCATCAGCGGCACCTGGCGGTTGACCAATGCACTGAGCCGCTGAATCTGCGCAGGGCCGCTACCTTCGGTTTCCAGGCGTTCGACAAGCCCGAGCAAAAGCAGCGAGCTTTGCCGGACAATGCCTTCGGAGTAAGTGGCAAGCGCCTGGGTAAGGTTCAAGCCATGGACATCCACGTCCTCCAGTGCTCGATCTCGAGAGGCCAATACCTTCCAGACAGTCAGTGACGCCAGGGAACAACCGATAACCAACAGCAAAAGCACAGCAAGATGGGTATCACGCTTCACGTTACTACCTTATGGAAAGTCCATTTTTCCGTTCCAGCGACTATTGGGCCAAGCCAATAGCTGCAGCCATTCGTCCTCTAATTGAACAAGGATACAAGTAGTGGTGGATCGCTGCAGCAAGTGATTATGAGGTAGGAAAAGGTACATTTTGCTTCGCATCAAGGTGTCTAGGCGATGCGATTCAGAGACTTCGAGAAAGTAGGCTCACACATGGCGACGCAGCGATAAGACTGAGTGCGCCGCTCGATAGTCGCCGACGCTTCCTCTGGCCGTTTGGGGGCGGCTCTCAAAGGAACAAAAGCCGGCAAAGCCACTGGCGGCTGTTCTCGGTAAAGCGGCAGCCACTTGCGGATCACGTTGGCGTTGATGCCGTGGCTGATGGCGACGCTGGATAGCGTTGCGCCCGGTTGCAGGCATTCCTGAACAACCTGGGCCTTGAAGGGTTTCGGATAAGAGCTTCGTTGGCGCATGGAAATCCTGACGTTAAGGGCTATCGCGTCCGCTTAAAAATACGCGGACACCATCGCCCTTAAAGCTGGAGTTCGGAAGGTGTGTTCCCAGGACGCTTACCGTTTTCTGCCTCTCGCCGAGGGCAGAAATCGGCCCAGAGTGTGTAAAAACGCTCATGGCCTCATCATCTTGGATCATCGAGGTTCGTTGACCGAGCGATCGCACGGTCAATACTGCGGGCCGCATCGGTCGCGACCTGGAACACGTCAATGCTGTTTTTACAGCCTCTGGGATGGGCCAAAATCAGCCTTTTTTATGCCGACAGCGCCTTCATCAAACCGTTAGCACCGATGATTTTCATGACCCGTTTCATGTTGTAGGCGAGCACATTCAAACTCATCTCCGCACCCACCCCGGCCAGCTTCCGCGTCAGGAAGTGCGTCGCACCCATCCATTGTTTGAGCGTCCCGAAGGGATGCTCAACCGTCCGTTTTCGGACTCGCATCATCTCTGGCGCGTTGCTCAGCCGAAGCTGCATCTCCTCCAATACGGCTTCATGCTCCCAGCGTCGAACTCGTCGTTCCGTGCTCGGCGTGCACTGTGCTTTCAACGCGCAGCCCTGGCATTTCGAACTCCAGTAACGATGCAACTTCAGGCCTTTTTCAATGTTGGAATAGCGCCAGATCAGCGCCTCTCCAGCCGGGCAAATGTATTGGTTTTTTGCCGCGTCATAGACGAACGCATCGTTATTGAAACGCCCGTCAGCCTTGGCTCCAGAGGTCATTGGCTTGGGCACGTAGGCGATGATGCCTGCATCGTGACAAGCCAGGATTTTTTCGCTTTTGAAGTAACCTCGGTCAGCCACTACCGACAACGTTTCTGACGCCATCGCCTCGCGGGCCTGCTTGGCCGTTGAGCTGAGTTGATCGCGGTCGGAACCGACGTTGGTCACCTCATGTGCAACGATCAAATGGTGCTGCGTATCGACCGCCGTCTGCACGTTGTAGCTAACGATTCCCGTGCCGCGCGTCATCATGGAGCGGCTGTCTGGATCGGTCAGTGAGACCTGTTTATCCGGCGATTCATTGAGCTGGATTTCGATCGCCTGAAGCTCCTTCATTTGAGTTTTGAGCTTGACGATTTTCTCTTCCAGCCGCACGGCATTGGGCTCGGAAGCGGTTGGTTCTTGCCGATCAGCAGCATCGAGTGCCGTCAGGTAACGGTTGATGCTCGATTCAATTTCTTCCATTCGCCGCTTCAGTTTGGCGCTGGTGAAATTGCGGTCGCGGTTGTTGACTGCTTTGAATTTACTGCCATCGATGGCGACCAGATGTTCTCCGAACAGTCCCAATTGCTGACACAGCACGACGAACTGGCGACAGACGCCTCGGATGGCCTTGCTGTTGTCTTTTCGGAAGTTGGCGATGGTCTTGAAATCCGGCATCAAACGTCCGGTCAACCACATCAGCTCGACGTTGCGTTGAGCTTCTCGCTCCAAACGTCGGCTCGACTGGATGCGGTTGAGATAGCCGTAGATGTAGATCTTCAGCAAGATCGCGGGGTGGTAAGCAGGCCGGCCAGTATCCGCCGGGATGGCACCTTCAAAACTCAAATTGACCAGGTCAAGTTCATCGACGAAGACGTCGACTACGCGCACCGGGTTGGTATCGCTGACGTAGTCGTCGAGGCTCTCGGGAAGTAAGGTGCCTTGGCCTCGATGTTCACCTTGGATAAAGCGCTTCATGGGCGATCCCTACGATGAAATCCTCAGAAATCATAGCAAGGGTTCACGAAGGCGTTTTTACACACTCTGGGCCAAAAGCGGACATCAACCAATGGCATTCTTCATTCCGTTTTGTAGCAAGCAGAATTCAGACATGTTCAAATTAAGAAACAATTTAACAATGATCAGAAAGGTAAGCAGCAATGCCAGAAGTCACCGACAATACTTTCTTTGATCTCGCAGATGCGCATTTAAACCTATCAAGCGAACAGCTTAGGGTATTCGAAAACCTTGGAAAGTAAGCGCATCGATGATGTTTGGCACTGCACGATTCAATGCTGGGTGAGCACTCGCGCCTTCAAATCGGGCGTAGACGAAGTAACCTGATCCCTGATTCCCCGTCCTCTCTATCCACCCTAGGTTGAAAACTCGGTTTCGACCGCTTATTTGTTGATCCCCAGTATTCGCTGCCAATCAAAGGGAAAATTAACACTCAACGGCAGCTGATCGATTCTCCAGCGAACCGGCAGTGGTTGATCAAACCTGGCAGCAACCTGCAATCCCATCTCGTTCGCGGCGAATGGCCCGCGAAGAGCTGTCGGCGTGCGAGCGGCACTGTCTACTGCCTGCACCACGTGAGCATCCAGCCATTCTCCGTCCGGCATGTGCACTTTCAGTGGCTGACCTATCTGTGCGTAGTTGATGTTGAGCGGCTCCAGATAAATCCACAGTAACGGGTCGGCCACCCGCTCCAGACGCATCAGCAACGTTCCTGGGCCGACGTTCTCTCCTTGAGTAACAAGCACTTCTGCTATCCGACCACTCTGCGGCGCCGTCACTGACAAGGCTGACAGCCGTGTCTTCAGCCATTGCTGTTCAGCATTTTGCTGGATCACCTCCCGATCAAATCCTTGAGGCGATTGATGAGCTAACTGCTCACGACGCTCGAAAGCCAACAAATCCGCTCGAAACCCATCGCGCTCGGTCTGTGCGGCCAGCACCTCACCTCGAGTGGCAGCGCCTTGCTGTACAAGACTGTCCAACTGCTGAACACGTTGCTCTGCCCTGCCCACCTTGGCTCTGAGCATTTGGCGCTCTTTCATGCCCAAATCGGAATCGCCAAGCCGCGCAGCTTCAACGGGCATTGCGGCAAGTTGCAACAGTCGGGCACGCCACTCCGGATTGTCGAGGTTGACCAGCGGTTGGTCCGCCTGCACGTGCTCCCCCGCCGTGACGAATAGCTGCTCGACCCGACCGGCATCTCGTGCGCGCACCTCCTGAATAGGCAAGAGCAACTGCGCCGGCGCGTCAATCATCAAGAGGCCATACAACAGCTTGCCGACAAGCCAGAGTAACGGGCTGGCCACCAGGAACAGGATCAGGTACCAGCGTAGGCGAAAGGCCATACGTTTGCCCGGAGCGTAGAGCACATTCAGGCCTTGCTCCTGAGTGGGGTTTTGCTCTTTTTGACTATCGAAACGAATCTTCATGAGCCTCTCACCGTTTGGGGAAGTCGCGCCAGGCTTGCCAATCGATACCGGCAAGACCCTGAGGTTGTAGCTGGTCACGCCACACCGCTACCTGGCGTTGCAATTGTTCAGCGGAGGCGCCGGCCCAGCTTTCGGTGGATGGCAACTGAGGCTCAGTGCTCTGAGCCAGGCGAAATTGCAGATCAGGCCAACGTTGCGCAATCTCCCCTGCCAGTTGTGCACTGCGTTGCGGGTTATGGGTGTAAATCATCAGGCTGACCTGACGCACCCCGATGGTCGGCAGCGCACAAGGCACACAGAGGTGCCCGGTCTGAGCCGCAACGAACCAGCGATGGTGGCTCGATATTTCGACTGGCCATTGGCTTGCCACTGATGCCGCACGTAACGTGTCGAGCCAGTCTTTCAGGCGTTGATCGGGTACCGGCATACCGAGCTGTTCGACTTCGAGATCCAGATGAAGGCTTGCAAACGGAAGTCCATTAAGCTTTCCCAGTAAATCCGTCAGTTGCTTGCGATGCTGCGGTTGAATCCAGCTGGGGTCGCCGAGTAGCAGACTCACTTGCAGACCACTGCGTACAGCATCCTGGAGCAATTGTTCAAGCAATTGGCGGGTCGCCGACAGATTGGTGACTTGGACGGCGTTCAGGCCGAGATAGATTTTCTGCATCCCGGCTGTGCGCAATGCGTGCAGTTCCGCCTGACGATGCATGGGATCCAGTAACGCTTCGCTGTTCCAGACATAGGTGGCCTGAAGCCATTTTTTCGGCTCCATCGGAGCATTTTGACGCCGTGCCGCAGATGTTGAGGCAGCACCTGTTGCAGAGAGTGGTGGCTTGATCATCGGCGACCACTCCAAACGTTCGTCACCCAACAATGCAGCAAATTGTGGACTGTCGTCGGTGAAGAGATTCAACTCGGCCTGACGCAACCAGGCGGCATGCCACGCCGCAATCAATTCGAATCCTGACTGGAAATAAACGCGTTCGGTGGTCAATAGGGCATTGAAGTTTCCATTCGCGTCCACCGTGCTCCGAGCCTTTTCCTCATTGAGGGCCAACGCGGCGGTATGCCATTGCTGACTGCGCTGCATGATCAACGCTTGCGCGGTGTTTTGGGCGCGCAATGCCTTGCTCAGCTCCAGACCCAACGAGCGCTGTTCGGCCTCAACACGGTTGGTCGCCGATTCGTAGCGTGCGTCGGCGACTTGTTGGCGAGCCCGCGTATTACCGACCAAATCGAAAGGCGTAGAGAAATTGAGGCTGGCCACCAAGCCGCTGCCCGCTTTATTCGAATCACTGCGATACTCCCGAGTGCTGGCCAGAGCCACATCGGAATCAATAGACGAATACCAGGGGTTGTCTCGCTCTTTGTCGGCCAGATCACGAAGGCTTTGCTTTTCCGTGACCCTTGGATGCTGATTCAACAGCGCCTGCCATTGAACCAATGGCTGTGGTTGTGGCGCGAGAGGCTCGGCTACCGCCTGGGCACCTGCAGGTAACCCGCTCATGCTGATGCCAGCCAAGTCTTCGCGTACATCGACTTCGATCCTGGGCAGCGCCATGCATCGTGTTGAAAGCCCTTCCCACTCATCCAACTGCAACTGACCTTCGGAAGTGCGTGACATACCTTTTACCATGCGCAGGCGAATCGCCTGACCAGCCTTCTTGGCCGCAGAAACGAGCGCATCACAAAAAGCTGATTCCTGTTGCACGCGCCACCAATCAGCGTAAGCACTACGCAATGCCAGACGCTGGCTAGCAGCCTCTAAAGCAACCCGCGATTGCTGTCGTTGGCGTTCGTACTGATTGGTTTGCAGTAGGTCGAGCTGACGCTTAAGGCTGCCCAACAGAGGATGGCGTACACCAAGACTCAAATTTCGACCGTTATAATCATCGCGCACGTCTGAAGTGACCAACTCGTCAAAATGCCCGACGCCAGCACCGGCGAACACTTGCCATCCGGTCCGGTCCTGGTGAAGTTTGGCTTCTGCTTCGAGGGCTCGAAGGTCAGCTTGGCCTGCACGAAGCAGAGGATCTGATTGTTGCTTATCTATCAGCTGTTGAAGAGTCAGCGGTTGAGCCTGCAACGAAGTAGCTAACAGCGATAAAGTTAGAGCCAGTAGTACCGATCGCATTTTAAAACCTTGTGGCTTTTTTCAAGACCCACCATGGCGCCATGCTGCTTTCCTCATGGCCACGACGGAACACCTCATTGAGCATGGCAACTGCGCTCCAGCAGCGCATGATCAACATGAATAGAGGATAAATCGGCACTAGCAACCCTAAGCGCAGGTCCTGCCGAGGTCGATCGGAAACTAATAACAGCAAGGCCCCGAACAATATTGCGGTGATCGTCAGATACAGCAGATAGACCAGAGACGACAAGACCAACAGCGTCGAGCCAGGCAGGGTGAACAATGCCACCAAGGTGTAGCCAAGAATGATGAACGGCAGCACCAACTGGAAAAAGAAGCCACTGACGAGCATCATCAAGAAGCTCCGCCAACCTAATAGCGTCGGATTAATACTGTGGCTGTGCTTGCGAACGTAGAGGAAAAAAAGGTCTCCATCCCAACGTAGCCTCTGCATGAGAAACTGCTTGAATGTCGTTGGAGCATCGGTATGGCCGATGGCTTCTGGTTCAAATGGGATTCTTAAATCATGACGCCCGAAATAACTTTTGATGCGCAGAGTTATATCGAGGTCTTCCGCGGTGTGAGTGTCCCAGCCACCAATTTTTATCAGAAAACTGCGACGGAACGCGCCGAAGGCACCGGAGATGTTATTGACCTGATTCCACTCGGCCAAACCGATTTTCGACATATGGATCGAAAGCAAGTACTCCAGCGCTTGCATCGCCGCGGTCAGGGAGCTCCAGGCATTACGGACTCGCAAGCTGCCAGCCACCGCTGGCACCGTCGGGTCCGCAAAATGCCGCACGATGGCACTGACCATATTGTTGTCAAACGACGTGTCACCATCCAGGGCCATCACAATCTCACCGCTAGCATGCGCCAGACCGGCATTCAATGAAGACACTCGGCCGCCACGCTGCCACTTGGCAATCGGACGAAGATGCCGCCGTGGATACAAAGCAGGATCTACCCGAAAGTCCCGTACCGCATGCAGCGTCGGCTGGTTCAGGGTAGCGCCGTCCACCACCGGTATCATCTCGATGTGTCCGGGATAGGTTTGTTCGCACAGGCTCAACAGCGTCTGCTGCACATCCATCCCTTCGCTGTAACAGGTGATGATGCAAGAGACTTTCGGTTGATAAAGGCTGTGTTGTGGGCGATAGGACTGGCGTCGCACGAACCAGCGCAATACGCCCAGCAACACCAGAGTATTGAACGGTAATTCAAGCAGCAGGAAATACGGAAAGAGCATATAGAACAATCGACTCACACCACCTGGTCCCGCCAGTTGATTGAGTATTTCCTGAGTCTGATCGAAGAGTGGATTCATTGCAGCCTCAAGCCAGTTCGCTGGCCAGACGGGCCAACAACAATTCGCCGTCCTCTTGTTCAAGCAGATCCTGCGGCGCAGTGAAGCTGACGATACGAAGAGATATCTGGCTGACCTCAGGTCCCGAGAACAACTCGGCAACCTTTGCCAGACGTTGTTTGACACTCAGCAATCCTTCGGCCCCCGTGTGCGGGAGCATGAGCCAGAGGAACTCTTCCGAGCTTCGAGAGCATCGATCGGTTTCCCTGACTGTTTCCTGTAAACGATCGACCAGACTGTCGACGAAGGCATGCCCGCGGTGCTCGCCAAGTCGAAGCAACGTATCGGTCATGTTGACGAAGCGCAGGCCAATCAGTGAAAACGCCGGCTGTTGATAGCGTCGTACGATCTGAATTTGCCAAGTGAGCAGGTCATAGAAATCTTTGCCACCCAGTAAATTGAGTTGGCCGAAGTGATTGAGCCCGCCAAGCTCATTGTCAAAGCCTTGGCGGCAGCGTAAACGACCTGCTTCAGTCAAGCGGTAGTGCCTGATTTCGCGTACGCGCAGCTTGTCGGGTGCATGTGCCAAGCCACAATCCAGGCAACGCGCCTGAACATCGGCGTCAACGAAAAATGCCTGACATGACCGGCAGCGGTAGTTCTCCAGTGGTCGATCATAGTCGCTGCCAATGTGTCGCAATCGGTTCAGACAGTTAGGGCAAAGTAACATCCCGTCTTTCAGAAAGTTCTCTTGGGCACCCACATGGCCACAGGTAAAGCAGTGCAGTGAAGGCTGACGGGAAATGTCCAGGGCCTGGCATTCGGCGCATACATCAACATAGTTCAAACGGCCCGAACCGCAGCCTGAACAGAGTCGGACGCGATCGACCAGCACCCCTTCTTCCAGCCAGTTTTGCTGGGCCATCAGCGTCAACCAGACGAACGTATTGACTTTCTCGTCTTCGGCCAAAACCTCCAGCAATGGGTAGCGATAATGCTGAGGCACCTCTGGGTCGCGCAGTGCATGCACTTCTGCGCTGGGGTGAAACCACAACCACGAAAGCACCCGGCTTTCAAATCGATCAGACGCCCCCCCGCTATCAAAGAGTCTGAACCGTGCTCTCCACAATCTCCAGAGTGGCGTTACTTCCTGCAGATCAGCAGGGGGAGCACCATCGCCCAGCGCTTCGCACCAACCGTCCAAATCACGGCAGCAGTAAATCAAACTGAATCGATAAGCAGTATCTACACGCAGCTTACGAAGCAATTGCCCAGCAGAGGCACCTGGCATGTCAAGCAACAACACATCAAACGCTGGAACGGCCAAAAGGCTGTCCAGATCGCCAAAGCGTTTCAGTTCCAAGGAACCAAAACCCGAAGTGAAATTGCCAAGAACAGCAATGCGTGGAGTTGAAGTGGGCATGATGTGGTCCCTAAGCGGCAGACAAATAGCTCGCAGCCAGAAAAATCGAGAATGATAGCATTTCGCTATAATATCGTCTATTTCAAAACGAGCCTCATAAGATCATTTCAGAGGCGTGGCTGATTCCGGATGTGTGCTGCCGAGTTGCGCCGGATGACCTGCGGCACGTTCATGCGTTCATCCCTAGGTACTGTGCAATATCAACTTCATCAATCTGCTCCGGTTGCATGAAGCGCTCGGCATAGCGGCGGTACACCCCGGATGTCAGAAGGAGATCGAACAATACCGGATCGATGTGCTGCTGCGCCCTGGCTATCGACATGATCTGGACCGCCTCGGACAGGCTCTTCGCCCGCCTGTACGGCGGGTCTGCTGCCGTGAGCGCCACGAAGACATCCGCAATAGCCAACATTCTTGCAAGCGGGCTCATCTTTTCCCGACGCAATTGCCGGGGATATCCAGTGCCATCCATCTTCTCGTGATGATTACCGGCCATTTCCGGTGCCTGGCGAAGCTCCTTGGGGAACGGCGACATTCAAAATCCTAGAATATGACCGATATTGAGAGGGTCAAATGATGAGCGTTTAACAGCTGCGACTGATGATTTAGCCGATAATTGCCCGTCGTGAAGGGCTGTATCTGATCCAAAGCTGACGATGGCGATGTGCAGGTATCGGCCAAGAGGAGCCGTTCGACTAAGGACGGCTTCCGGTCAAATCTTCGGATAGCGTGGTCTGTGTCCCTACTTGGTGAGCGGCAAATTCCTCAGCCCCAAACCTCTGAACCTCCATGCCGATATTACTCAGTCGCTCCAACCGGGCGCTTTCTCCCAGTACATAGGGCTCCTGGTCTTGACGCGGAATTCACTTATATCTTGTGGTATCGAGCGCGGACGCCTGACAAGCCGACGCCAAACGCCTTTCGCGGTTAACGCTTCGGCTTTCCGTGATCAGTTGGTGATAACAGTGCATTGATCAATGGAGACAGCTCCTGAAATACCTTCGACGAAAATCGCAGCTTGACAGCTCATGACAAAGGCCTTGCCATTGGTCTGGGCGCGACCCGCTTGAATTCCGGGCGCAGCTCAGCCTACTCGTTTTGCTGCCGCTGCGTCTGGGGCTTGCTATAGAGCTTGATCCAGGCATACAGACTGTGCACTGACACGCCCAGCCATGCGTCTACTTCAGCAACGGATAGGTTGCGTTCGGTCAATTGCTTGTCCGCTTCGATCTTGAATTCTTAGGGGTAACGCTGTCGACTCATAGCATCTCCTATTTGGGCCTCATTATCAGGCTCAGAGGTGTCCAGCTTTCTGGCGAAAACGGACTTTTCAATTCGCTTACGAGTTACTCGTAGGTTCTTCTCGATCTGCAAAAACGACTCCCTGATCACTGACGGACACCTATGAGGAACTCTTAGGTGCCTTTCAATATGAAGGGACCGTGCGATTTTCGAAATAGTGCACCTATGAGTAACCTGCAGGCCACAGCAGATCCATTGATGTGTTGTTCGTGGTTACTGGGGTCCGAACGCCTACGCCTGTCGGAGCTTTAAGTAACGAAGAAAAGGAGCTGATAACGCAATACCGCAGAATTCCTGAGGATGACCCAAAAACTGTCCGCCGTTTTCTAAATGCTTTGGAGCCGACGCTGCGCGCGATGCGCGCCATGTTGTAACAAATTATGTAGTTGTACAAATATTCGCATCAAAGCCGCACACGTACTCCGCTTCAATCCAATAACGTCGATTCAGCAATGCACTTTATGGAGTGAGCATGTTGGATCGCGCACCTGAGCAGATCGTTAGCTTTCTGGAATGGCGAGCGTGCGTTGAGGATGAGTAGCGTTTCGACGACCTGGTGATTCACCTGGTTAGCAGATCAAGTCTTTCACTTGGTTAAGCGCTCTTACGGCCGCTGATGAAAAAAAGAGATGTCGAGGAGGTGCAACCCCCCGACACCGAACATCTTTGAAAGGAGAGAACCATGCAAGCTCAAACCCGCAACGGTGGCGCTATCGAGTCTACAACGAACATACAGCTCGCCAAAATTAGCCATCTACAAGGAGCAAGACCATGAAAACCCTATTTGTTCTCATGGCACAATATAACGGCCTGGCGATCATTCCCTTTGTACAGGCGCCTTCAATATTTTGTCATGCCACTCCCAGCCAATGTAAGGATCCCCTCTGCCACGCAGATAGGTATAGCGCCTCAGAGAGTTCCAGTCCCTGTGTCCTGAAACACTCGCTACACGCGGGATATCCCAATCCATTTCAAACAATCGGCTAACACCGTCGTGCCTCAGATCATGGAAGTGCAAGTCTTCAATGCTTGTAAACTTGCAGGCTTTCGCCCACGATGTAGAAATAGATTCAGGGCTATACGGGAATATATCGTCGCCAGCCTTGGGCATTGCCTGAAGTATCCGCCACGCCTCATCCGGCAAGCAACACCAAACATCATTGCCGATCTTCTGGCCAAGGTTCCTCATATCCCGGACCATCACCCGCTGACCGGCCTCATCAACATCAGCCCAGCGAATGCGCGTAATTTCATCGAGTCGCCGCGTGGAAAAGATCGCGAAGCCCACAACCTTGAGCATATTGATGGAACTTCGCCGGCGCCCCTGCATTTCCTCATAGTAACTAAGTATCTTTCCTAACTCAGCCAACGACGAACGACGGCCTCTCTCCCGGCTCTTCAAGTTGTAACCGAGCTTTCGCAATACCTTACGCGCGTCACCCATTGCATGCGGATCAACTTGATAACCCCAGGCGGGCCGGGCAATTGATAACACCGCGCCAAGATGGGCAAGATCATTGTCTGCGGTCTGAGGCTGCACCCGACCACCTGCTTTGCTCATACGCCAGAGTGCGTAGTCCACCAACTGCTGACTGTTTAGGTCAGAATCAACCAACTTACCAAAGTCCGTTTCCGCAATGGCGTTCAACGTGGCCTTCTTTGTTTTCCCCAGCGATCGGGCTTTCTCCATTTCATCCAGGTAGCGGGTGATCATGTCGCTGACCGTGACCCCCGTTCGGTTCGCCCGCTCAATTGCACCAGGCTCATCCAGCTCCGCGCCGCGCTTTCGCGCCCAAGCCTGGGCGGCCTGTTTTCGGGCGAAGGTCTGGCTCTCTTGGTAAACTTGCGCTCCATCGCGAAACAGGCGTATCTGTGCCGTATAACTGATGCTACCGTCGGTGCGTTTCCGTGCTCTGATCGTGGCCATAGTCAACTGGTACAATTGTGAAAGGGGTTGGTACATTGTACCAATGACCTCTCAAAAACGCCCATTTACCCCCGAAAATCGGCATAAAACACGTAGAGTAAAATGGTACAGAAATCAGCTACATCCCCAGTAAAATCAAGCTCTACGCTGTCTCGGCGGTTCTCCGTTGCACCTATGATGGATTGGACCGATAGACACTGCCGTTTTTTCCTGCGCCTATTGTCAAAAAACGCCCTGCTCTACACCGAAATGGTCACCACTGGCGCGCTGCTCAACGGCGACCAGGAGCGCTTCCTGCGTCACAACGAAGCCGAACACCCGCTCGCCCTGCAACTCGGCGGCAGTGTTCCGCTGGACCTGGCCGCGTGTGCGCGCATGGCTCAGGAGCATGGTTACGACGAAGTGAACCTGAATGTTGGCTGCCCGAGTGATCGGGTGCAGAACAATATGATCGGCGCGTGCCTGATGGGGCATCCGCAGTTGGTGGCCGATTGTGTGAAGGCGATGCGTGATGCGGTGTCGATTCCGGTGACGGTCAAGCACCGTATCGGCATTAATGGGCGCGACAGTTACGAAGAACTGTGTGATTTCGTCGGCACGGTGCGGGATGCCGGCTGCACCAGTTTTACCGTGCACGCGCGGATTGCGATTCTGGAGGGGTTGTCGCCGAAGGAGAACCGTGACATCCCCCCCCTGCGCTATGACGTGGCGGCGCGGCTGAAGGCGGACTTTCCTGAGCTGGAGATTATTCTCAACGGCGGGATCAAGACGCTGGAAGCCTGCCACGAACATTTGCAGACGTTCGACGGCGTGATGTTGGGCCGCGAGGCGTATCATAACCCCTATGTGATGGCCGAGGTGGATCAGCAACTGTTCGGCAGCACGGCGCCGGTGATCAGCCGCGCCGAGGCACTGGCGCAGTTGCGTCCTTATGTAGCGGCGCACATCGCTGCAGGTGGTTCGATGCACCACATCACCCGGCATGTGCTCGGGCTGGGCACCGGGTTTCCGGGAGCACGCAAATTTCGGCAGTTACTGTCGGTGGATATTCACAAGGCCAAAGAACCTTTGGTCTTGCTGGATCAAGCCGCGGAGCTGCTTGAGGGGCGTTAGCGGTTAGCCGCCTCCTGCGACCAGGCTGCATATCCTGCAGCCTGGTGCGAGTGTCAGTGCGCTGCAGCCCCGGCCCAGTCAACCCAACCGAATACCCACGTTGCCAGAATCAGCAATCCGAATCCGATCCGATACCAGGCGAACACGGCGTAACTGTGGCTGGCGATGAACTTGAGCAAACCACGCACGGCGATCATGGCGAAAAAGAACGCCGTCACGAAACCCAGCGCAAACACTGGCAGGTCACCGGCCTGGAACAGATCCCGATACTTATAGCCTGAATACACTGCAGCACCGACCATGGTCGGCATCGCCAGAAAGAACGAAAACTCCGTGGCAGCCTTACGCGACAGACCAAACAGCAACCCACCGATAATGGTCGACCCAGAGCGCGAAGTACCCGGAATCATTGCCAGGCATTGCGCGAAACCGACCTTAAGAGCGTCGTTCCAGCGCATATCGTCAACATGCTCGACATGCACCACATGTTCCCGCTGCTCGGCCCACAACATGATGATGCCACCCACCACTAACGCTACCGCTACCGTGATCGGGTTAAACAGATACTCATGGATCTTATCGGCGAACAACACCCCCAAGACCACTGCCGGAAGAAAACCGATCAATAGATTCATGGTGAAACGTTGCGCATTGCGTTGAGTCGGTAAGCCGGTAACGATCTCGAGAATCTTGCGACGGAACTCCCAGACAACCGCCAGGATCGCGCCCAATTGAATGATGATGTTAAAGGCCATGGCTCGCTCGCCACCGAAGCTGAGCAGGTCCGCGACAACAATCTGGTGCCCTGTACTTGATATAGGCAAAAACTCCGTCAGACCTTCGACCATCCCTAAAATCAACACGGTTATGGTTGTCCAAAGATCCATTAATCCCCCCCTCAACGACAGATACCAATGCGTCGACTACGCTCTAACTCAACGCCAACACAATAGTAAAGCGCATCAGACCGATTAATAAAACTCGATGTTATGAAATGTCCATGACCGACTTCACCAACATGAACGTTATATAACAGTTAATATTGGAGAGTGCGGGGCCAAACAAGAGCGATAACTCGCACTTAAAGCAACACCCCCCGCAGCCTCGTGGCACCCAATCAAAAAAATCAGGCAGCTGAAACTTTAGCGACATGCAGGGTCATATGGATGCGAAAATGCGGGACATCGGGGCAATAGATGGCACAATGCCATGCCATATCAACCCATGAGATTGCCATCGTTCATTAGGCATCTCGAACCACAGGCGGGCAACCGATCACGCCAGAATCACCGGCGATGTTAAAAAACGAGACGACCGCTTAAAAAAACAGTGAAATATTACAAATTGTCAGTTACAAACGAGAATTGGTGATTTAACATTCAAATGCCCGCACCCATCCGAGTCAAAGCATGATGCTTACAGGGAAAATAACGACTACAGGCCACAGCGACGTGAAGGAGGAGACAGGTATTCTCACCATTGGGCGAACCGATACGCTAGCTGAGGGCTTTAGGGAATTAGTCGCAAGCCACGCAGGCAAGGATATTGCCGCTGATGCAATGAGCTATAGCAACTCATTCAAAAGGAACAAGAGTACCAATTCATACCGTGCAATTTTTATCGTTATCGACAACCCCCAAGCGTTTGTTGAAAGCCTTGCCCTGGTAGAAAATATTCGCGCCGATAATTTGGCGTCAATAATTTTTGTAGCCATCACCGGTAGAGGCACCTACAACAAGATGAAATATTATCTGGCGGGGGCCGACCACTGCATTAATTGCGACACTTTTGCAGGCGAAAATACTGACGCACTGTCCGAGTTTTTTAACAGTCCGGAATGGCAAAAAAAGCATAATCTGCTTTTGGACCCCACTCGCATGTGCCTTATTGGCGACTATAAAAAACTGGATGTATCGTTTGCAGAAATGAAAATTCTTGAGGCTTTTTCTCAAACCAAAAACCAAATATTGAGCCATGATGAAATCGCCAGGATCATGGGGCTGAATATAAATTTTTATGACCCAAGAGCCTTGGAAAAGTCGATCAGTCGCCTTCGCGTCAAAATAAAAGGCATGTATGGCAGCAACGCCATTCAAAGTATCCGTGGGCATGGATATCGTTTAATCAGGGGTCTGATCTTGACATCCTGATTCTTAATGTAGAAGGGAGTTTCTGTTTTATGAACGCAACAGGGAGCGTGCAACTCTACGATCACGCAGAGCATTACCTGTCTCGACAATTGATCCTCACTCGGGATGACCGCCCGTTTGGCAGCGAGATCAGAATACATTTTGACGACTCCGCTTCCGTGTCCTGCGCACCAGAGGCGCATCAGATGAGTGGGATCTACAGTGAAGTACTAATGCAAACCAGGCTGATTGCATTTTCGCTAAAAGATCACAACACCACTAACGGAAATAAATACTTAAGCCGTAGATTTGTTTGCGTAGGACAGTCAGATCTCGCCAACTCTGCGCTCACAGAAGAGCTGATACAGTCCGGCGCTGCTCTGCGCGAATTTGGCCAGACACTGGTTGTCGCGCTCAATGAGCTCCCCCTCTCGGCAATCAGCTTCGCAGAAAAAAAGAAAATCCTTCACAACGTATATCTTTTGAAAGATCACGGCATAGAAATCGCGCTCGACGACTACAACATCGACGATGAGAGTATCGAAATCTTTACAACCCTGAATCTATTCGACTATATAAAGATTTCCACCTCCTCCCTAGACTTGAGCCTCAAGCTCAGTGGCAACCCAGAGTTATTCAATCGTCTCCACGAACGCATGACCATGCTCACTCACAACACAAAAGTCGCCTTTATAGCGGACAGAGTCGAGCATGCTGCTAGCCATATACTGGCACGCGCGCTGCCCTTTGATTACTTCCAAGGGAGTCATTACTCCCCTGCTGACAACCTTTAAACCAAGACCCAGACGCGCAACTCAGGAGAGAGCCATGGATAGCAGCACAAACCTCCCCAGAAAATACTTTGTCGTGGTTACTCACAACCCCGCACTACAACTAGAGCTTGAGGCATTACTGTCCAGCAAGCGATTTAACACTTACGGCACGTCGCAGGCAAAGATGTTTTTTGAAGGCGTTGCCCCACCCACTTCTGCCCCCAAGCTTATGGAATTTATTTCCCCGCATGTAGCCAAAATGGCTCCTCCGGTTATCAAGCATGATACGCAGCGCATACTTTCGACGCTCAAGTCTGAATGGCAAGCTACCCAATCCATAACGAAATTTACTCATTTCACATCAACTGCAAACGACTCCAGGGATGACACCAGGGAATGCGTCTCCCAGCCGACCAAACCGCACGTCCCGCCGACTGAAACCTGGCGACTGAACGATGTGAGCGGCGTACTGATCAAAGATGAGGTGGAAATTGCCTTGACTGACCTGGAAGCCACGCTGCTTAAAAAAATGCTGCACCATGATGATCGCGTGGTCAGTAAGGACGACCTTATCCGTAGCATCGGCAGAGAACCCGAACATTATCGGGGTCTCGAAATGTGCCTAAGCCGATTACAGGAAAAATTTAAAAACGCCAGTAACGGCGAACGCCTTTTTCGCGCAGTAAGGAATCGTGGGTACTGCGCAACACAAAAAATCGTACGCGTAAAAAATCTGGCCTGAACAATTCAAATTGTTCGCCCCGGCAGTGCAATACAACAATAAAAAAGCACGCCATTTTACCCCCGCCCCCCTCGCCACCCCTCTGTAAAGCCACGTTAAAAAGTTGAATCCAGACTATTTATAACGCACCTCTTGTCCAGACATATCAACCAGATACACCACCCACTCGTTAAAAGTCGTCAGACAGCGCTCACACTAATAATTTAACCTATGCACTGATGACAGCGCCGCCCGCGTGGCGTTTCGGTCGTCAATGCTTCGCCATCTGATATGAACAATAACTCTTGCCGCACGTATTTTGGCTCTTGCCTGTCGAAACGCGAATGGACGTATTTTGGGGATACCGTATTCAATCGAAATACCACCCTCAAAGGACTGACCTTCTGGGGACAGTGGGCACTTGGCCAAGGCTTTGTTGTTGCCCTGTTATTAATATTGGTTTACTGCCAGACGGGTACGGTAGAGTTCTATTATCGAGCGTGCGCAACGCTCACTGTGCTTGCATCGGTTCCAGCCTATACATGGTGCGGCGTCTATGCAAAGAAGGACAATTACCTGGAGGGCTTGGTAAGACTTCTGATGGGTTGGTCCATGACACTGGCAGCGCTGGCTATTGTCGCCTTCCTCTGCAAGGCCAACGAACTGTTTTCCCGTCAAATCATTCTGACATGGGCTTTCTGCAACTACATCGGCAAGGCAGACCACTATGAACGCTTCCAGATCACCGATCGACTCTGTCTATAAATCGCTGGACCCTTTTGCACCCGGCAATATGGTTTTGGGGCAGAAGTTCACCGAGGGCAACAGTGGATTGATGGCCTGGTTGCGGACATACGAAAGCGCACCCTCCTCGTCTGCCACTCAACCCAGGTTGCTGGTGGAACGCATCGGGCTTTTCCCCTCCTCCGGGGAAATTCGATGTGCAGTCGGTAATCCGATTGCCGTACTGACGCATCTTCGGTCGTTGTATGCCAGTAAAGCGCTGGATGTAGACGAGAGCGGTGGCCTAAGCCTGACGTTCGCGGAATGGCGCTTCAAGATCCACCTCTCGCAGACCGAGCCCGAAATCGTGTTGAACGTAGAGAGTCGTGGTGATGTTGCACTGATGCAGTTGAAAACAGCAGAGTTGCTGGACCGGATTGATGAGAAAAGCAGTAGTGAGTCCTAGCCCCACCCTCTTGCCAGGACTCAAAATCAAGCCAATCTCTATAACCGTGACGGCCTGTCAGAAGTGCGCCAATGAGGCTGCATAAAAGCCTTTTCTGCCCCTGACAGGGTCACTGCTAGCGAGTTCAATACCCCCTCAGCGGTATACTTGGGAATGCTCGTACTCAGTAGAATTACCGCCAGCCCCAGCGCCAGGGCCGTCCGAGGAATTTTGCGGACGTCCTTTCTCTCCAGCCTGAAAAGAAACACGCAAGCCGCGGCTGACCCCACAACCGCCCCCGCAATCGCTTCCGGCAGAGGGTGAATCGTCTGCCCGACATACTGCACGCTGAACCACCAGGTCGACAGCAGCCCCGCACCCAGTGCCAGCCATCGAAGGCGATGATCCAGTTGGCGCAATAGCAAACTCAGGACTACGGTCGACACCAGGCAGGCATTCATCGCGTGACCGCTGATGACCGCGATATCCAGGCTTTCCAGGCCGATTCCCCAGCCCTTGAACAGCACTTTACTGAGACCTACGACAAAATAGGCTACGAACAGTACGCCTAGCCATAGGAGGGCGAGTTTTCTGGATGCCATGCTCCATAACCAACCTGCGACGACCATGGCCGCTGGAAGCATGACGGTGATTCCGGCGTATTGTGCGATGTACAGTTTTGACACCAATCTACTTTCTCACGTCTCATGCAATTTCCCAGTGTGATGGACACTGGCCGCGTGCACAGTAGATACCACGTTCATCGATCAACAAAGCACTTCAGACGATTCTCTACGACAACCACTGAATAACTGGCGATGTGCATTGCCAGTCCGTCCTCTACCAGCGCATCCAGCAAGGCAGCTTGTGCCGCGAAGCGCAGGTCGCGGTTGAATTTTCGAGAGGCGTGCATCTGATCGATCAGAACATGCGTCACTTGATAAGGGGTGTTGACTCTCAGACGCCCCAGCCAGACGGGGATTTTTTTTGCGGTTTTGGATGGCCTGATATCCAGCACGCCCGTTGCCTTGTCCGAAGCGGTGTTTTTCGAAACCTCCACGATTTCTTCAAACACGCCGGTCAACTTTTTTAGTGCGTAGCCGAGCATCAAATCATCAAACGCATCCAAAAACATATACCTCTTCACGCTGTGAAGTTATTTCTAGAAACAAAAATTCTCAATATCACATTACACTTTATTTTATATATGTACTGGACGTATTCTAACGATCAAAATCTCCGCCAAATAACATTACATTTGTTACCACTGAGATTAACTTGGCCAGAGTGTTAATTGACTTTTTATAACAATTATTCAGCCCGCAACCGAACTAGATAGACTTCAACGATATCGGTAATTACACGTAAGGTGCCGCGAGCGTTATCAGAGGACTCGGGTGTCAGATGATCTGATTGCCAGGCGCTGACCGTCAGATCAGTTGAACCTGTGAGCCCGCCTGGCATCCTATTCATCTATACGGCGCCCGACCTTTCAAACACCTGTTTTCAGGTTGTTGCCACAGGGGCCATCGATACACGTACATGCCCTTGAGTGGCTGTCAGCGCTCGGGTAATGTCATCAGACCCATAGGACAGAGCACGCCCATGACTTCCAAGCTGGAACAACTTAAGCAAATGACCACCGTGGTTGCCGACACCGGCGACTTCGAAGCTATCGCTCGCGCTAAACCCGTGGACGCCACCACCAACCCTTCCCTGCTGCTCAAGGCCGCGGCCATTCCTGCGTATGCCGAGCTGCTGAACGCCTGCGTCAATGACTGCAAGGGCGATGTGGGCCTGGCCAGCGACCGTTTTGGCGTGGCCGTGGGGCAAGAAATCCTGAAAGTGATCCCGGGCCGCATTTCCACCGAAGTGGATGCGCGCCTGTCGTTCGACACTGATGCCATGCTCAAGCGTGCGCATCGCCTGATCGAGCTGTACGACAAGGCCGGTATCGGCCGCGACCGCGTGCTGATCAAGATCGCCTCCACCTGGGAAGGCATCCGCGCTGCCGAGATCCTGGAAAAGGAAGGCATCCAGACCAACCTGACCCTGCTGTTCTCCTTCGCCCAGGCGGCCGCCTGTGCCGACGCCGGGGTGTTCCTGATTTCGCCGTTCGTGGGCCGCATCTACGACTGGTACAAGAAAGCCAATGGCAACGACTACACCGGCGCCGATGATCCGGGCGTGCAGTCGGTGACGCGCATCTACAACTACTACAAGGCCAATGACTACAAGACCGTGGTCATGGGAGCGAGCTTCCGCAATCTGGGCCAGATCGAGCAGCTGGCCGGCTGCGACCGCCTGACCATCAGTCCGGACCTGATCGACAAGCTCGCCGCAGATACCGGCAAGCTGGAGCGCAAACTGGTGCCAGGCCATGCCGGTGAAGCGCGCCTGAGCCTCAACGAATCGAAGTTCCGCTGGCTGTCCAACGAAGATGCGATGGCGACCGAGAAGCTGGCTGAAGGCATTCGTCAGTTCGCGCGGGATCAGGAGAAGCTTGAGGCGCTGTTGCAGGCCAAGCTGTGATCTGAGTGAGTGTAGAGCAAAAAGGGCGAACCTTGGTGGGTTCGCCCTTTTTTGTTGATGCGGGGTTCTTGCGGACGCCATCGCGAGCAAGCTCGCTCCCACAGGGATTTGCGGGATGGCTTTGGTCGTGTGCTGAACGAAGAACCTGTGGGAGCGAGCTTGCTCGCGATGGGGCCAGCCAAGGCCACATCACTTCAGGGGATCAGTGCCGCTCCAGCGCATTCACCAGGTCATGGAAGGCTTCACGATTGGTATCGTTCAGGCCCATGAGGATCTTGTGCGCTTCGAGCACCTTGATCCGCACCACTTCTTCGGATTGATCCTGGTCTGGCAGGTCGTCAAGGCATTCCGGGCACGGCACCGGCTGATCAACGATGTTGAACACCTGCTCGAAGCCCATCGACTGCAGCAGACGGGTGATGTCTTCGTGGGTGGTCACGACGGTCGGCAGCAGGCCGACTTTTTGCCGCGACAGGATCGACAGCTTGGCCAGCAGGCCAAGTGTGGTGCTGTCGATGCTGCGGGTTTCGGTCAGATCGATCACGATCGTGTTGAAATTCAACGCGCTGAAGATCCGCTCAATAGTCGCATCCAACGCCGAACACAGGGTCAGGCGAACTTCACCGACGAACTTCAGGACGAAGGTGCCATCCTGCTCGGCGAACTGGATTCTACCGGTACTCATCAAAGATTCCTGCTCAACACCAACAGGGCGATATCATCCGGCATCTCCCCTAGCGTGGCCAATCCAAAAACCTGCCGCAGCCCATCCAGGGTGCCGCCCGCAGCCTTGACCCGTTGGGGCAACGCTGCCTCTTTTTCTTTGAGTGTGGGTTCTGGCAAAAGGTCCAGAATACCGTCAGACATCAGCGTCAGGCTGAACGTCGGTGGCAGTTCCAGCACGTGGTCTTCGTAGGTGGCTTCGTTGAAGAGGCCCACCGGCAGACCACGCCCTTCCAGATAACGAACACTGTCTGGCGTGTACAACACTGGCAACGGCAGATGACCGCCGATGCTATAGGTCAACAAACCGGTCTCCTCGTCGATGACTCCACCGACCATTGTGACGTGTTTACCCAGCTTACAACTGATCAGGCCCCGGTTGATATGACCAAGAACCTCTGAAGGCTTGAATTCCGGCAAGGTGCCGCTGCGCTTGGATTCGAACAGCAAGCGCGTGGTCATGAACTTCAACAGCACGGTGACGAAGGCTGAAGAGGCGCCGTGACCGGAAACGTCCGCCAGGTAAAAGGCGACCCGGCGCTCGTCGACCCGGAAGTAGTCGACGAAATCACCCGACAGGTACAGCGACGGGATGATCTGGTGAGCAAATTTGAACTCGTCGATGGTCCAGGGGCTGACCGGCAGCATATTCATCTGCACCTGGCGACCGGCGTTCTGGTCCTCCTGGAGCAGGTTCAGGCTGGCTTCGAGCTCGCGGTTGGCCTTCTCCAGCTTCTCGCGGTAGCGCTGGTTCTCCAGCAACAGGCGCGCACGATCCAGGGCCCGGCGCACAGAGTGCTCGAGCACGGCCAGATCTTCGAGAGGCTTGATCAGGTAGTCCGCTGCGCCCAGGCGCAGGGCTTCGACCGCGTCGTTCATCACGCCGGCACCCGACACTACGATCACCGGCGTTTGCGGCGAACGTTCGGTCACCTGGCGAATGAGTTCGAGTCCGCCCATCTGCGGCATGCGCAGATCGCAGATGACCAAGTCGGGCTTGTCTTGCTCGAATACCTGAAGACCCTGCTGACCATTGCTGGCCTGCAAGACGCTGAAACCACTGTCTTCCAAATAGGCGGCGAGGCTCGCGCGCACTACTTCGTCATCATCGATTATCAGCAGCGTGGCACTGGTTTTTGGCATGTGGGCAAACGGCGCCAGAATTAGGTTGGCGTAGCAGGCGGGGACTTTGGCCCGGCACTGACTACTGGATTCGCTTTCTAGCCTCTCTGTCGCACCGCTTTCGAGCATTTGCCCTACACACATGTACTCCAGAGGTGCCCTTCTAAGGCGCAGACGGTACTCCCATCCGCGGGGCGTTTCAAGCTCACGCCGATGGTCGCTTGACGTCTTTATTTGTCAAATCACCGAGAGTTATAAGAACAGGCAAATCCGTAACCCAATGGAAGGATGGAACCCATGAGTCAAACCGCTCGGGACTGCAGCGAAAAGCGCGGTTTTATCCGCATGCAGGTCTTCGCAGACAAAAAAGGCGGCCTTGATGGCCGCCCTCTCAATTTACCGGTCGAGGTTAAAAATCGTCTTCAACTTGACCGTCTTTCACCTTGAATTCACGGTTCTGCAAGTACGCATTACGGATGAAGGTGTACTTGTCGCCGGTGATCAGCTTCTCGCTCGACAGCAGGTTGGCACGGGTATCGACGATGTCCAGTGCGTGGAACGAGTTACGCACCGGAACGTCGTCTACGTAACGATAAGCACCGGTATAGCTGTCGACGTACTTGGACGGCGCATCACGCAAGGTGCTTGGCCCCAGCAGGGGCAGCATCACGTAAGGGCCACTGCCGACACCCCAGTAACCCAGCGTCTGACCGAAGTCTTCGTCATTGCGCTGCAGGCCCATTTTGGTGCCGACATCAATGACGCCCAGCAAACCGAAGGTGGTGTTGAAAATGATTCGTGCGGTATCAACGCCTGCGGCGTGAGGTTTGGCCTGCAGGATATCGTTGGCCAGGTTGCGCACATCGCCGATGTTGCGGAAGAAGTTATGAACACCGTCTTCGACAAACTGCGGCGTCACGTACTGGTAGCCCTGGGCCAGGGGCTTCAGCGCATAAGTGTCGAGCACATCGTTGAACTTGTAAATCGGGCGGTTGACGCTTTCCCAAGGATCCTCTTCCGTGGCTGCCTGGGCAACGAACGGAACCAGCATCACACTGGCGCATACACAAATCCTGGCTAGATGATTGCTCCAGCGCATAGAAAAAAAACTCCTTGGTTTGTACCGGCTCGGGCACTTGGCCCAGGCAATAAGTTGGCAAGTATAAGGCGTAAACGCCGTTTAAGGCACTTTGCACGGAATCCACACCGAAGGAATCGTGCCCAAAGTGGGCGATTCAAATCCATGTCACTCAACTGTCACCGTCACCCACTAGCCTTCAGGCTATTTCAGGGACGTCCACATGCCGCTCGCCGAAGCCTTGCCCCAAACCGCACCCAGCCTGACCGCCGTACTGTTCGGCCTGAGTGGCTGCCTGGTGGATTTCGGCGCGCACACGCACCGGCACGGCAGCCACTCGGCCGAACACGCCGAGGCCACACCCGGCGCACTGGATAGCCTGCGCAGCTTGCAGCGCCAGCAAATCCCCTGCGCCTGGCTCGATGAGCTGCCCCCTGCCCTCAGCCAATCCCTGGCCGCTGCGCTGCCGGAATGGATCAAACCCTCGCAACATCCAGCAACAAATACCCCATGGCCTGCCCCGAATGCCTGCTGGCAAGCCTTGATGACCCTGAACGTCGAGCGACTCGACGGCTGCGTGCTGGTGAGCGGCGAACCCCGCTTGCTGCAAGCGGGTCTCAATGCCGGGTTGTGGACCATCGGCCTGGCGTCTTGCGGCTCGCTGTGCGGGATGACGCCCGAGCAATGGCAAATGTTGACCCCGCAGGAGCGCGACATCAAACGCGCCAAGGCGACGATGCAACTGTTCGGCCTGGGCGTGCATTCGGTGATCGATCACCTCGGTGAACTCGACACCTGCCTGGCCGATATCAGCTTGCGTCGGCTCAAGGGCGAAAAGCCCTGATCGAGATCATGCACATTGGGCGCGAGTGGATTAATCTAAAGATCAGCCATCGACCTTTTGGCGCGCCGCCTTGGCGTGCCGCCAGGGTCTATGCCAGTGCCAATCGATAGAAGGAAGAACGCCATGCCTGCCCGCGAACTGCAAGAACAGCTCAATGCCCTGCGCGAGCAATTGGAACAGAATCCTCCATTGTCTGATGCCGAACGCGCCGAGCTACACGAACTGATGCAACAGATCGAGTTGAAGCTTGAGCTCGAAACCAAAACCCAGGATTCCAGCCTCGCCGATGGCGTCAACCTGGCCGTGGAACGTTTCGAACTCGAACACCCTACCCTTGCCGGCACCCTGCGCAACATCGGGCAGGCCTTGGCCAACATGGGGATCTGAACCCTGCTGATGCAAAAAAGCCCTGCTATCGCCAGCAGGGCTTTTTCATTTCTGCGCTTGGTAATACAGCCCCATGTGGGAGCGAGCCTGCTCGCGAAAGCGGTGTGTCAGTCATCATTGATGTTGAATGTCATAACGCTTTCGCGAGCAGGCTCGCTCCCACAGGGTTTCGTTACTGGCGGACCAGGCGATGGTTCGGCAGCTGCACCTCTTCAGTGCTACGGTACGGGTTGATATCCAGCCCGCCACGACGCACATAACGCGCATACACCGTCAGTTTCTCCGGTTTCAGCAACCGCTGCAGGTCGAGGAAAATCCGCTCTACACACTGCTCATGGAAGTCCGAGTGCTGGCGGAAGCTGACGATGTACTCGAGCAGGCTCGCGTGATCCAGCGCCGCGCCACGGTACTCCACCGCCACGCTGCCCCAGTCCGGCTGGCTGGTGACCGGGCAGTTGGACTTGAGCAAATGGCTGTGCACGCTCTCTTCGACAATGCGCGAATCATCGCAACGCAGCAGTTCCGGCCGTGGATGCTCGTAGTTGCTGACGCTGATATCCAGCTCATCGATGCACACGCCCGGCAAGGCCACGACGCCTTCGCTCTCGACATCCTTGAGACTGCGAATACGCACGCCCACCGGCTTGCCGGCAGCCGCCGACAAGTCCTTGGCCAGCGTCGCTTCAAGGCTCGCGGTATCGGCAAACGGCGTCTGGTTCAGGGAGTTGAGGTACAGCTTGAACGACTTCGACTCGATGATGTTCGGCGAATCCGCCGGAATGCTGAATTCGCCGATCGCCACCACCGGTTTGCCCGACGGCAGCAACCAGGACAGCTCGAAGCAGTTCCAGAAGTCCACGCCTTTATACGGCAGGGTTTGCGCCGTCAGGCCCAGTTCCGCCCACTTCGCGGTGCGCGGGATCGGGAACAGCAAGGACGGCGTGTAGGTGGCGATGTATTCGCTGGACTTGCCCAGCGGCGAGTGTTCGGCTGCGGGATGCATGGCGGAAACCTGACTGAAGAATCAGCGGATTCTATCAGCCTTTGCTCCCGCCTTTGAGTGCTTACTGACTGACAGTCAATTTGCCGACCATGCCGGCCTGGTAATGACCGGGGATGTTGCAGGCAAATTCCAGATTGGTGGCCTTGCTGAAGGTCCAGGTCAGCTCGGCGGTCTTGCCCGGCTCCACCAGCACGCTGTTCGGATCGTCATGCTTCATGCCGTGGTCCATTTTGCTGTGATCCATGCCGGCCATGTTGCCGTGGTCCATTGCCTTCATGCCGGTGGGCGTCAGCATGCCGCTCTGTTGCATCTGCAACATTTCCTGCTGGTGTCTGGCGTGCATCGCCGCATCCCCCAGGTTGAGCTCATGCAACAACTGGCCTTTATTGACCAGCACGAAGCGCACGGTTTCCCCGGCCTTGATGTCGATGGACTGCGGCGTGAAGGACATGTCCTCCATCACCACCTCGATGCTGCGGGTCGCCTTGGCCGCCGGGGCCGGCTGACCGAAATCGAAGGTATGCCCGGCGTCCGCCCACACCGGTGAACTCAGCGCCAGCAAACAAACGATTTGCGCCACGGATTTGCGTAAAAACATCGTCATACTCCAACAAGATAAGGCTCAGCATGGGCAAAACTCTAAACTGCTGCCACTGCCCGCAACCTGACAGCCAGATTACAACTTTGTCAGGTTGCCCTGTATGAACGCTGCCCACGGTATAAAGCGTTCGTTCCACTTGCCAAGAGTCGCCCATGAAACTGCTGATCGTCGAAGACCAACCGAAAACCGGCCATTACCTGCGCCAGGGCCTGGCCGAGGCCGGGTTCAACACCGAACTGGTGGCTGACGGCAACACCGGTCAGCAATTGGCCCTCAGCGGCGAATATGCCCTGCTGATCCTCGATGTGATGCTGCCGGGGCGTGATGGCTGGCAGATTCTGCAAGCGGTACGTAGCGCCGGCCTGGACACGCCGGTACTTTTTCTGACCGCCCGTGATGCCGTGGAGGACAGGGTTCACGGCCTCGAACTGGGCGCCGATGACTATCTGGTCAAGCCGTTTGCCTTCTCCGAACTGCTGGCCCGGGTCCGCAGCCTGTTGCGTCGCGGCAGCGCCACACCCCAGGAGACCAGCCTGCAACTGGCCGATTTGCGCCTGGACCTGATCCGGCGCCGGGTCGAACGCAGCGGCCAGCGTATCGACCTGACCGCCAAGGAGTTCGCCCTGCTGGAAATGCTCCTGCGCCGCCAGGGCGAAGTCCTGCCCAAGTCGCTGATTGCGTCCCAGGTCTGGGACATGAATTTCGACAGCGACACCAATGTCATCGAGGTGGCGATCCGTCGTCTGCGCCTGAAGATCGACGATGAATTCCCCAACAAACTGATTCACACCGTGCGCGGCATGGGCTACGTCCTTGAAGAGCGCCCCGCCTAATGCGCCAGCTGTCCTTGAGCAGCCGCCTGGCGCTGCTGTTTGCCGCGTGCACCGCCGTGGTGTCGTTGTTCGCCGGGGTGCTGTTCAGCCGCGCCAGTGAGGCGCACTTCGTTGAACTCGACCAGCAACTGCTGGACGGCAAGTTGATTGGCTTGCGTCGGGCCCTGCACGACCTTCAGTCGAGTGACAGCGAGGTGAAACTGGCAGAGGAATTGAGCCGGCAGGCTGACCTGTCCCTGCGAATTACCGGCAGCGACGGCCAGCGCTGGTATGACAGTTCGACCAACATTCCCCAGGCATTGCCGCGCCAGCCCGGGTTGTCGACGGTGAGCCATGAAGGCATGGATTACCGAGTCCTCAATGCGCCGCTTTTCGCGGGAAAACCCGAGTCACCGCAACTGACCTTGCTGCTGGACATCACCCACCACCAGCACTTTCTGCAACGCATGCAGCATTTGATCTGGCTGACCGTCGGCCTGTCAGCCCTGGCCACCGCACTGCTGGGTGCCTGGGCGGCACGCAGCGGTTTGCGCCCGTTGCGGCGGATCAGTGCGGTGGCCAGCGGTGTTTCCGCGCAATCGCTGAACTCGCGCTTGCCTGAAGAAAACATGCCGCCGGAACTGGCGGAAATGGCCCACAACTTCAACGCCATGCTCGGACGCCTCGACGACTCGTTTCAGCGCCTGTCCGCATTCTCAGCCGACATTGCCCATGAACTGCGCACGCCGCTGTCGAACCTGCTGACCCACACCCAGGTCACCCTCACCCGCCCGCGCCCCATCGAGGACTACCGCGAAGCCCTGCACAGCAACCTCGAGGAACTGCAATGGATGGCGCAATTAGTCAACGACATGCTCTATCTGGCGAAATCCGATCACGGCTTGTTAATGCCCAAATGCGAGCCACTGGAATTGGCGGAGGAAGCGGATCTGCTGCTGGAGTTCTTTGCGCCATTGGCCGAAGACGCGCAGGTAAAACTGAGTCGTGACGGCAATGCCCGCATCGAAGGTGATCGCAGCATGTTGCGGCGGGCGTTGTCGAACCTGCTGGACAACGCGCTGCGGTTCACGCCGGCCGATGGCGAGGTTCGGGTGCGAATCGTCGATCAGCCAAAGGAATTGCGCCTGACCGTTGAAAACACGGGCCAACAGATTGCCGAAGATCTATTGCCGCGCTTGTTTGACCGGTTTTACCGGGCCGATCCTGCGCGTCGTGAAGGCAGTAGCGAACATGCGGGACTGGGACTGGCGATCACTCAATCGATCATCCGCGCCCATGGCGGGCAGATTCGTTGTGAATCGGAGAAGGGGTGGACGCGGTTTGTGATCGAGTTGCCAAGGGGGGATTGAGGCCGGCAGTTCCGGCCCCTTCGCGAGCAGGCTCGCTCCCACATTAGATCGGAATCAACTCGGTCAACTGTGGGAGCGAGCCTGCTCGCGAAAGCGGTATATCAGATTACGAATAACGCAACGCATGAGCCGGCTCGATCTTCGCCGCCCGCCACGCCGGGTAAACCGTGGCCAGGAAGCTCATGACAAAGCCCGCCGTGCAGATCAATGCCACATCCGCGCCTTGCAGTTCAGACGGCAGGTTGCTGACGAAATACACGTCGGAACTGAAGATGTGCTGTCCACTGACCCGCTCGATCCAGCCCACGATCTGGCTGACGTTCAGCGCGGCAATCACGCCCAACACACCGCCAATCAAGGTGCCGACAATGCCGATCACCGTGCCCTGCACCACGAAGATCGCCATGATCTGCCGTGGCGTGGCGCCGATGGTGCGCAGGATCGCGATGTCCGCCCCCTTGTCGTTCACCACCATGATCAGGGTCGCGATGATGTTGAACGCCGCCACCGCGACGATCATCAGCAACAGCAGGCCGATCATGGTTTTCTCCATTTTCATTGCGCTGAACAGGCTGCCCTGGGTGTGGGTCCAGTCGTCAGCCTTGTAGGCGGCGCCCAGCCCCGTGGCGATGTCGTTCGACACTTGCGGCGCCGCATACAGGTCCTTCACCGCCAGGCGCACGCTCTGCACCTGATTCGGCTCCCAGTGCTGCATTTGCGCGGCATCGGCCATGTGGATCAGCGCCATGCTGCCGTCCAGCTCCGCACCGACCTTGAACACGCCAACCACATTCAGCCGTTGCATGCGCGGAGTAATGCCGCCCGGCGCACTGCTGACTTCCGGCACAATCATGGTGATCTTGTCGCCGACGTTCAAGCGGAAGCGGCGCGCCGTGATCTCACCGATCACCACGCCGAATTCGCCCGGCTTCAGGGCTTCGAGGCTCCCCTGAACGATGTGCTTGGCGACGATCGACACCTGGCCTTCCAGCGCCGGGTCGACACCGCTGACCTGGATGGGCTGCATCGTGCCCTTGTAGGACAGCATGCCTTCCATCTCGGTGAACGGCACCGCCGCCGTCACTTCCGGGTTTTTCATCGCGGCCGCTGCCACGGGCTTCCAGTCATCAATCGGATTGACGCCGACGATGGTGGCGTGGGGCACCATGCCGAGGATGCGCGAGCTCATTTCGCGCTGGAAGCCGTTCATCACCGACAGCACCACGATCATCGCCAGTACGCCGAGGGCGAGACCGATCATCGAGGTCATCGAGATGAAGGAAACAAAGCGATTGCGGCGCTTGGCGCGGGTATAGCGCGTGCCGATAAAGATCGATAACGGTCTGAACATTCGCTGGGGCACCGTATGGAAATAAATGACCCGACGCCTTTTCAGGCATCGGGTTTCAGCCAATCAGATAGGAGTGAGGCAGCCTTCCTGCAAATGCAGGACGCGATCCATCTGGCGGGCCAGGTTCATGTCGTGGGTCACCACCAGGAACGCCGTGCGCATCGAGGTGCTGAGTTCCAGCATCAAGTCCTGGATCCCCTGGGCGGTGTGGGAATCGAGGTTGCCGGTCGGTTCGTCGAGCATCACCAGGCCCGGATTGTTCACCAGGGCGCGGGCGATGGCCACACGCTGACGCTCACCACCGGACAATTCGGCCGGTTTGTGCTCCAGGCGATGGCCCAGCCCTACCCGCTCCAGCAACGCCGTGGCACGTTGACGCGCTTCAGGGATCGCGGTCTTGCCGATCAGCAGCGGCATGCAGACGTTTTCCAGGGCGGTGAATTCCGGCAGCAGGTGGTGGAACTGGTACACGAAGCCGAGGGCGCGATTACGCAGCAGGCCGCGTTTCTTCTCGCTCAGCGCAGACAGCTCTTCGCCGTCGAGCCAGACGCTGCCCTTGGTCGGCGTATCGAGGCCGCCCAGCAGATTGAGCAAGGTACTTTTGCCCGAGCCCGACTTGCCGACAATCGCCACACGCTCTCCCGGGTGCAACTCCAGTTGCAGGCCGGCCAACACTTCCACCGACTCCGGGCCTTCCTCGTAGGACTTGCCCAGGCTGCGGCAGCTCAAGATTGCTTTATCACTCATGCCCGACTCACTCATAACGTAGCGCCTCCGCAGGCTGGGTGCGCGCGGCACGCCAGGCTGGATACAGGGTGGCGAGGAAACTCAGGATCAACGCCGCAGAACAGACCATCACCACGTCCTGGCTCTGCACTTGCGAGGGCAGGTAATCGATGAAGTACACGTCGGCGTTGAGAAACTTGTGCCCGATCAGGCCTTCGAGGGCCGAGATCGCGGCGCTGACGTTCAGCGCGGCGAAGATCCCGACCACGGCGCCAATGGCCGTGCCGACCACGCCAATGACGGTGCCTTGCACCATGAACGTGCGCATGATCGTGCCTGGCGTGGCGCCCAGCGTGCGCAGGATCGCGATGTCGCCCTTCTTGTCGTTCACCACCATCACCAGCGTGGAAATGATGTTGAACGCAGCGACCGCGACGATCAGCAGCAACAACAGGCCGATCATGGCTTTCTCCATGCGGATCGCCTGGTACAGGTTGCCGTGGGTGCGGGTCCAGTCGCGGGCGTAGTAGCGGTCTTCACCGAGATCGCGGGCGATGCTCCACGCGGTACGCGGTGCCTGGAAAAGATCGTCGAACTTCAGGCGCAGGCCCTGGACCTGGTCCGGTTTCCAGCGGTGCAGCCGGGCCAGATCCTGCAGGTTGGTGACGCCAAGATAGCCATCGAGCTCACCGGCGCCGACATGGAAGATGCCGACCACGGTAAAGCGCTTCATGCGCGGGAACATCCCGGCCGGGGTCACGGTGACTTCGGGCGCGACGAAGGTCAGCTTGTCGCCGATCGCGGCCCCGAGCTTGGCCGCGGCCTTGTCGCCGATGACGATGCCGAATTCCCCCGGCACCAGGTCGTCGAGTTTTCCCTGGGTCATGAACTGATCGATGATCGACACCTGGCGCTCTTGCGCCGGGTCGATGGCATTGAGCAGGACTTTCGAGACCTTGCCGTTGTTGGTCAGCAAGCCCTGCATTTGCGTAAACGGCGCAACGGCCGTCACCTGCGGGTTCTGCTTGACCTTGGCGGCCAGGCTTTGCCAATCGCTGATGGCCTCACCGGACTCGATGGTCGCGTGGGGCACCATGCCCAGCACGCGGGTGCGCATCTCATGATCGAAGCCGTTCATCACCGACAGCACCACGATCATCACGACCACGCCAAGGGCGAGCCCGATCATCGAAGTCAGGGAAATGAATGACACAAAATGATTGCGACGTTTTGCACGGGTGTAACGCGTGCCGATAAATACGAAGAGAGGTCTGAACATGTCGGGGCTTGTTCGGAGGGAAAAGGAACGTCCTTGTGGCGGGGGTCGATAACCAGCTTTACACTCAGACCACCGCCGCTACCATGGGTTCGCCATGTCGACATTAGATGAAGAAGATCGCCGCGAATACTACCGTATCGAGGATACGATCGCACTGGAAATTCGGCCCCTGTCCGCTCCCGAAGCCGCTGGCCAAGAAGTGTTGCAGGATGCGTCCCCACTCTTCAACTTGCTCAGCGAACTGCACCTGAGCGAATTCGAGTCGCAACACCTGTTGCGCCAGATCAGCGAACGCGACCGGAACCTCGCGGCGTTCCTCAAATCCCAGAACAAACGCATCGATTTGCTGAGTCAGGTCATCGCTCTGACAGTGCTCGGGCAGATCGGCGAACCGCAGCCGGTGATCATCTCCGAAGGCGGCATCGACTTTCAGCATCCGTCGCCCATTGCCGCCGGCGCACGCCTGTCGGTCAAGCTGGTGCTGATGCCGCAAGCCCTGGGCCTGCTGCTGCGCGCCCGCGTCACCCATTGCGACCGCAAGGGCGACGGCTATGACGTTGGCACCGAGTTCGAACACCTGACCGACGCCCAGCGCCAGCTCCTGGCCCGCCACATCTTGCAGAAGCAGGCCCAGGAACGACGCCTGGCCCGCGACCAACTCGAATCAGGCAATTAATTTAAGGAAGAACCGTGACCCTCATCTACGGCCATCGCGGCGCCAAGGGCGAAGCACCGGAAAACACCCTGACCAGCTTTCAGGAATGTCTCAAGCACGGCGTGCGTCGCTGCGAACTGGACCTGCACCTGTCCATGGACGGCGAGTTGATGGTCATCCACGACCCGACCCTCAAGCGCACCACAGACCGTCGCGGCAAGGTCGTCGAACACACGGCGGCTGAGCTTGTAACTTATGACGCACGCAAGGGTGGCCCGGGCTGGGTCAAGCCGTGCCCGATTCCGACGCTGGAACAACTGTTCGAGACATGCGACTTCGATCACTGGCAGCTGGAAGTCAAAAGCGCATCGAGGATGCGTGCCGCGACCACTGTGCTGGCGATTCGCGAAATGGTGCAGCGTCATGGGCTGATGGACAAGGTGACCATCACCTCGAGTTCACGCGAAGTATTGAAGGCCGCGCTGGAACTGGTGCCGGACGTGTCCCGCGGGCTGGTGGCCGAGTACGCCTGGCTCGACCCGCTGAAGGTCGCGGCGAGCTATGGCTGTGAGATTCTGGCGCTGAACTGGACCCTGTGCACGCCGGAACGCCTGCAAAGGGCGCAGCGTCAGGGGCTGCATGTGTCGGTGTGGACCGTCAACGAGCCTGCGCTGATGCGCAGACTCGCCGACTTCGGCGTTGACAGCCTGATTACAGACTTTCCCGGTTTGGCCACCGCCACGCTCGAGAATTGCTGAAATCGGTCTCCCCGGCCGGCTCAGGCCACCGGCCGGAGCCCGTCAAAAAAGCCGGTTGAGGCCGTCGTACGCGGCTACCCGATAGGCTTCGGCCATGGTCGGGTAGTTGAACGTGGTGTTGACGAAATACTTCAGCGTGTTCAGTTCGCCCGGCTGGTTCATGATCGCCTGACCGATGTGCACGATCTCCGACGCCTGATAACCGAAGCAGTGAACGCCCAGCACTTCCAGGGTTTCGCGGTGGAACAGGATCTTCAGCATGCCTTGCGGCTCGCCGGCGATCTGCGCCCGCGCCATGCTCTTGAAGAAGGCCTTGCCCACTTCGTACGGCACCTTGGCTTGGGTCAGCTCCTGCTCGTTCTTACCGATCGAGCTGATCTCCGGAATGGTGTAGATGCCGGTCGGCACGTCATTCACGAAACGCCAGCTGCCGTTATCGACGATGCTGCCAGCGGCCGAACGGCCCTGGTCGTGGGCGGCACTGGCCAGGCTCGGCCAGCCGATCACGTCACCGGCACCATAGATGTTCGGCACGCAGGTGCGGTACGCCTCGTCGACTTCGATCTGGCCACGGCTGTTGACCTTCACGCCGATGTTTTCCAGACCCAACTGATCGGTGTTGCCGGTACGGCCGTTGCACCAGAGCAAGGCGTCAGCCTTGATCTTCTTGCCGGACTTGAGGTGCAGGATCACGCCGTTGTCCACGCCTTCGACGCGGTCGTAGTCTTCGTTGTGGCGAACGGTGATGTTGTTGTTGCTGAAGTGATAACTCAGGGCCTGGGAAATTTCCGAGTCGAGGAAGCTCAGCAGTTGACCACGGTTGTCCACCAATTCAACCAATACACCCAGACCGCTGAAGATCGAGGCATATTCGCAACCGATCACGCCGGCGCCGTAAACGATGAGTTTACGCGGGGTGTGGCCGAGGCTGAGGATGGTGTCGCTATCGTAGATACGCGGGTGGTGGAAATCGATGTCCGCCGGGCGATAAGGACGCGAACCGGTAGCAATGATGATGTGCTTGGCCACCAGTTTTTCGACCACGCCGTTGGCGCAGACCACTTCAATGGTTTGCTCGTCAGCGAAGCTGCCGGTGCCGAAGAACACGTCGACGCGGTTACGGGCGTAGTAGCCGGTACGCGAAGCGACTTGCTTGGAGATGACTTTCTCGGCGCTTTTCAACACGTCCGGGAAGGAGAACCAGCGCGGCTCACCAATGGCCCGGAACATCGGGTTGGTGTTGAATTGCATGATCTGCCGCACCGAGTGACGCAGTGCCTTGGACGGGATGGTGCCCAAGTGAGTGCAGTTGCCGCCGACCTGGCGACGGCTATCGACCATCGCCACCTTGCGCCCTGCCTTGGCGGCGTTCATTGCCGCGCCTTCCCCCGCCGGGCCGGAACCCAACACCACCACGTCGTAGTTGTAGACAGCCATGCGTACTCCTCAGAACAGGCCGCGGCACCCTCGGCACCTGCGGCTAAATCACGCCAATGCGTGGCATGAAGGAACAATTTGGGGCCAGTGCAGAACCCGGACACAGTCTATAGAAGCGTCAACGCCGCGCACATTAACCCTTGGTCGCGTCGTAGGCTACTTTTGACTGCGCTACAACGCCAGTTTTCAATGCTCAAATCGCCGAAATCATTCGGTTTTTTCGCCACTGAGGCGTTCAAAAGCGTGACTGCTGCGCGTGACGAAACCTGTATCGGCACGAATCACAAAAAATGCGCCGATATCGTGTTTTTCTGCGTAGTCCCAACCGCGCTCCGGGCCGAGAATCAGCAACAGCGTCGATAAGCCATCGGCCATCAACGCCGAAGGATGAATCACTGTGACCGACGCCAGGTTATGTGAGACCGGCGCACCGGTGCGCGCATCGAAGGTGTGGGAAAAACGCTGGCCGTCCTGCTCGAAGTAATTACGATAGTCGCCGGAGGTGGACAGTCCATAGCCGTCGACAACAATCACGCGCTCGGCAACCTGCCGGTCATCCCGCGGCTCTTCCAGGGCAATGCGCCATGGCGAGCCGTCAGCCTTCTTGCCGGACGCCTTGAGCTCGCCTGTCGCTTCGGCGAGGTAATCGTGGATGCCCATCGCCTCAAGTTTTGCGGCAATCGTATCCACCGCATAACCGGCGGCGATGCTGTTGAAATCGACCTCGACGGCGGCGTCCTTGCACAACTGGTCGCCGTCGATGCGCAAGTGTTCATGGCCGACGCGCTTGCGGGCTTCGGCGAGGGCTTCGGCGGTCGGGACTTTTTCCCCGCGGGCCTGTGGACCGAATCCCCAGAGGTTCAGCAACGGCTCCACCGTCAGATCGTAGGAGCCGTCGCTTTGCACTGACATTAACTCGCCCACCCGGACCAATTCGAGGATCGACGCCGGCATTGCCTGACAGCCGTCGGCCGGCAATACATTGAAGCGCTCGATGTCCGAGTCGCTGCGGTAGGTGGACATTTGCCGGTCAATGTCAGCGAGGATCTGCTCAACCTGGACGCGGACCTCGTCCGGCGCCGGAAGGCCGGCATGGCGCACATACTTGATCGAATAAGTGCTGCCCATGGTCGGGCCGCCGAAGGTTTCCAGAGTGTCGCCGTTGCCGCAGGCGGACAGCATGATGATCAGAGCCCCAAGGCCATGCAGCCGCCATTTCAATAAATCCCGCCTCTCCAAGAATCCCTGACACGCCGCCAAGACCAGCCATTATGCGACAGAACTGTGGGAGCGAGCCTGCTCGCGATGAGGCCAGTCCGAACAACACCCCCTCAACAGACAAAAGCAGCACAAACAAAAACGCCCCGACCAAGGTCGGGGCGCTTCATGTGCAGCTAAAGGCTTAGCGCGGGAATGCTGGCGGGTTTACACCGGCCATGTCTTCCATCACGCGAACCACCTGGCAGCTGTAACCGAACTCGTTGTCGTACCAGACGTACAGAACAACGCGGTTATCCTGGGTGATGGTCGCTTCAGCGTCCACTACGCCTGCGTGGCGCGAACCAACGAAGTCGGTGGAAACCACTTCCTGGGAGCTCACGTAGTCGATCTGCTTGTGCAGATCCGAGTGCATGGCCATCTGGCGCAGGTACTCGTTGATCTCTTCGCGAGTGGTGGCCTTTTCCAGGTTCAGGTTCAGGATGGCCATCGACACGTTCGGCGTAGGAACGCGAATCGCGTTGCCGGTCAACTTGCCCTTGAGCACTGGCAGCGCCTTGGCGGCTGCGGTGGCGGCACCGGTCTCGGTGATTACCATGTTCAGCGGCGCGGCGCGGCCACGACGGCTGCCCTTGTGGAAGTTGTCGATCAGGTTCTGGTCGTTGGTGAACGAGTGAACGGTTTCGACGTGGCCGTTGATGATGCCGTACTTGTCGTTGACTGCCTTGAGCACCGGCACGATGGCGTTGGTGGTGCAGGAAGCCGCCGAAATGATCTTGTCGTCAGGGGTGATTTCGCCATGGTTGATGCCATGCACGATGTTCTTCAGCGCGCCCTTGCCAGGTGCGGTGAGGATCACGCGGGCAGCGCCCGGGCAGGCCAGGTGCTGGCCCAGGCCGTCAGCGTCACGCCATACACCGGTGTTGTCGACGATCAGAGCGTTTTCGATGCCGTACTGGGTGTAGTCGACTTCGGCCGGGCTCTTGGCGTAGATAACCTGGATCAGGTTGCCGTTGGCGGTGATGGTGTTGTTGGCTTCATCGATAGTGATGGTGCCATCGAACGGGCCATGGACCGAGTCGCGGCGCAGCAGGCTGGCACGCTTGACCAGGTCGTTCTCGGCGCCCTTGCGGACAACGATGGCGCGCAGGCGCAGGCCGTCGCCACCACCGGTCTTCTCGATCAGGATGCGCGCCAGCAGACGGCCGATACGACCGAAGCCGTAGAGGACAACGTCGGTACCTTTGCGGGCGGATGCGTTTTGCTGGCCAACCACGTCAGCCAGCTCTTCACGGACGAACTGCTCGGCAGTACGGCCATTGCCTTCGGCCTTGAATTTGGCCGCCAGCTTGCCCAGGTCCACCGAAGCGGCGCCGAGCTTGAGCTCGCTCATCGCCTTGATCAGCGGGAATGTTTCGTGGACGGACAGCTCGCTTTCGTCGGACTGACGGTGACGAGCAAAGCGGTGAGCTTTGAGAATCGCAATGACTGAACGATTGATCAGGCTGCGGCCATAGATCGAGCTCACCACGTTGTTATTGCGGTAGAGCTGACCGATAAGCGGAATCATCGCTTCTGCGAGTGCTTCACGGTCGATCCATTCACCAAGACACTGGTCGGGCTTCTGAGTCACGGGAACCTTCCACATGTAGGGGCAGAAAAAAGGGGCTACATTATGCCGCCGAGTGAGCGCCGTAGCAATGCGCGCCCGTCGTGCTTTACGTAACAAATCGTCGTTCAAAAAAATCACGCATCGCGCCAGCCCAATAAAACCGGGGCTTTCAGCGCAGTCAATTTTTTGGTGGTCACGCTTCCTTGTCCGTAACCCTCCGTAACACTCGTTGTTTTTGCCACTACATATTCAGTAATTTTAGGTAAAAAACCGCCGAATTTTGTCTTTACCACTACATTTCGCCCAACCAGCGCTTTAGACGCAGTCAGCAACTGACAGGCGGCATCGTTGACCGCTACAATTGCCGACTTTGTCGCAACGCTTGGAGCTCAACCTTCCGTGCCCGTTCTGCGTCTACCGCTTCTCCCTGCCGCGGCAGGTAAACAGCACTGGGGCAACCTGCCCGGTGCCGCCCTGAGCCTGGCCATTGCCGAGGCCGCCAGCGCTGCCAAGCGCTTTACCCTGCTGCTGACCGCCGACAGCCAAAGTGCCGAACGGCTGGAACAGGAGCTGGGTTTCTTCGCCCCGGATTTGCCCGTATTGCACTTTCCCGACTGGGAAACCCTGCCCTACGACCTGTTCTCACCGCACCAGGACATCATTTCCCAGCGCATCGCCAGCCTGTACCGGCTGCCGGAACTGAGCCATGGCGTGCTGGTGGTGCCGATCACGACTGCCCTGCATCGCCTCGCACCGACCAAATTCCTGCTTGGCAGCAGCCTGGTGCTGGATATCGGCCAGAAGCTCGACGTCGAGCAAATGCGCTCCCGGCTTGAAGCCACGGGTTATCGCTACGTCGATACGGTGTATGAACACGGCGAGTTCACCGTTCGCGGTTCCCTGATCGATCTGTTCCCGATGGGCAGCAAGCTGCCGTATCGCATCGATCTGTTCGACGACGAAATCGAAACCCTGCGCACCTTCGACCCGGAGAACCAGCGTTCGATCGACAAAGTCGACTCGGTCAAGCTGTTGCCGGCCAGGGAGTTCCCGCTGCAGAAAGAAGCGGTCACCCGTTTCAAGGCGCGGTTCCGCGAGCGCTTCGATGTCGATTTCCGCCGCTGCCCGATCTTCCAGGACTTGAGCAGCGGGATTACCCCGGCCGGTATCGAGTACTACCTGCCGCTGTTCTTCGAAGAAACCTCGACGCTGTTCGATTACCTGCCCCAGGACACACAAGTGTTTTCCCTGCCGGGCATCGAGCAAGCCGCGGAAAATTTCTGGAACGATGTGCGCAATCGCTATGAAGAACGCCGCGTCGACCCGTCCCGTCCTTTATTACCGCCTGCAGAGCTGTTCCTGCCGGTGGAAGACTGCTTCGCGCGCCTGAAGAACTGGCCGCGTGTGGTGGCCAGTCAACAGGACGTGGAAAGCGGTAGCGGTCGCGAGCGCTTCCCCGCTCGGGAGCTGCCGAACCTGGCCATCGAAGCCAAGGCCACTCAGCCAATGGCGGCACTGGCCGATTTCCTCGACCAGTTCCCCGGTCGTGTGCTGTTTACCGCCGAATCGGCAGGCCGCCGCGAAGTGTTGCTGGAGCTGCTGGAACGTCTGAAGCTGCGACCGAAAACCGTCGACAGCTGGCCGGACTTTGTCGCCGGCAAAGAACGCCTGGCTATCACCATCGCCCCGCTCGACGAAGGCTTGCTGCTCGACGACCCGGCCCTGGCCCTCGTCGCGGAAAGCCCGTTGTTCGGCCAGCGCGTAATGCAGCGCCGTCGCCGCGAAAAGCGCGCCGATGCCAACAACGATGCCGTGATCAAGAACCTCACCGAGCTGCGCGAAGGTGCGCCGGTGGTGCACATCGACCACGGCGTCGGTCGCTACCTGGGCCTGGCGACCCTGGAAATCGACAGCCAGACCGCCGAATTCCTCGCCCTGGAATACGCCGAAGGCGCCAAGCTTTATGTGCCGGTGGCCAACCTGCACCTGATCGCCCGCTACACCGGCAGCGACGATGCCCTGGCCCCGCTGCACCGCCTCGGTTCCGAGACCTGGCAGAAAGCCAAGCGCAAAGCCGCCGAACAGGTGCGTGACGTGGCCGCCGAGTTGCTCGACATCTATGCCCGCCGCGCCGCCCGCGAAGGTTATGCCTTTGCCGATCCGAAAGCCGACTACGCCACGTTCAGCGCCGGTTTCCCGTTCGAAGAAACCCCGGACCAGCAAACCACCATCGAAGCGGTGCGCGAAGACATGCTTGCGCCCAAGCCGATGGATCGCCTGGTGTGCGGCGACGTCGGCTTCGGTAAGACCGAAGTGGCGATGCGCGCCGCGTTCATTGCCGTGCATGGCGGTCGCCAGGTAGCGATTCTCGTGCCGACCACCCTGCTCGCCCAGCAGCACTACAACAGCTTCCGCGACCGCTTTGCCGACTGGCCAGTGAGCGTGGAAGTAATGAGCCGCTTCAAGTCGGCCAAGGAAGTGAATGCGGCGGTCGCGAACCTGGCCGAAGGCAAGATCGACATCGTCATCGGCACTCACAAGCTGCTGCAGGACGACGTGAAGATCAAAAACCTTGGCCTGGTGATCATCGACGAGGAACACCGTTTCGGCGTGCGCCAGAAAGAACAGCTCAAGGCCCTGCGCAGCGAAGTCGACATCCTGACCCTGACCGCCACGCCGATTCCGCGCACGCTGAACATGGCGGTGTCGGGCATGCGCGACCTGTCGATCATCGCCACGCCGCCGGCCCGTCGCCTGTCGGTACGCACCTTCGTCATGGAGCAGAACAAGAGCACGGTCAAAGAGGCCCTGCTGCGTGAGCTGCTGCGTGGCGGCCAGGTCTACTACCTGCACAACGACGTGAAGACCATCGAGAAATGCGCCGCCGATTTGGCCGAGCTGGTGCCGGAAGCACGGATCGGCATCGGTCACGGGCAGATGCGCGAGCGCGAACTCGAACAGGTGATGAGCGACTTCTACCACAAGCGCTTCAACGTGCTGATCGCCTCGACCATCATCGAGACCGGCATCGACGTACCGAGCGCCAACACCATCATCATCGAACGCGCCGACAAGTTCGGCCTGGCACAATTGCACCAGTTGCGCGGCCGGGTCGGACGCAGCCACCACCAGGCGTACGCCTACCTGTTGACGCCGCCACGCCAGCAAATCACCCCGGACGCGGAAAAGCGCCTGGAAGCGATTGCCAACACCCAGGACCTCGGCGCGGGCTTCGTGCTCGCCACCAACGACCTGGAAATCCGTGGCGCCGGCGAACTGCTCGGTGACGGGCAGAGCGGGCAGATCCAGGCCGTCGGCTTCACGCTGTACATGGAAATGCTCGAGCGCGCGGTGAAGTCGATCCGCAAGGGCGAGCAGCCGAACCTCGATCAACCGCTCGGCGGTGGCCCGGAAGTCAACTTGCGCGTACCGGCGTTGATCCCGGAAGACTACCTGCCGGATGTCCACGCCCGCCTGATTCTCTACAAGCGCATTGCCTCGGCCACCGACGAGGACGGCCTCAAGGATTTGCAGGTGGAGATGATCGACCGTTTCGGCCTGTTGCCGGAACCGACCAAGAACCTGATCCGCATCACTGCATTGAAATTGCAGGCCGAGCAACTGGGCATCAAGAAAGTCGATGGCGGCCCGCAAGGCGGTCGCGTCGAGTTCGCGGCACAGACGCCGGTCGATCCGCTGACCCTGATCAAACTGATCCAGAGCCAGCCAAAACGCTACAAATTCGAAGGCGCCACGATGTTCAAGTTCATGGTTCCGATGGAGCGCCCGGAAGAGCGCTTTAATACTGTAGAGGCGCTGTTCGAGCGCCTCGTTCCGAAAACTGCTTGAAGGACGCCGCATGCGCCTGTTTCGCTCTCTGACCTTGCTGACCCTGTTGATGCCAGCGCTGGTCGCACCCACGGCATATGCCGATGACCTGTATCAGGTCGAAATGATTCTGGTCCGTCAAAACGCCGTGCCGGCGGTTGTCAGCCGCGCCGCACCGGAAGACTGGGCAGCTGGCGCCCAACCGGTCAGCCCCGACAGCCTGCGTACGCCAAGCCTGAATGGCGAGGTGGAAAAACTCACCAGCAGCGCCGACTACACGGTGTTGCTGCACAAGGCCTGGCAACAGCCCCTCGGCGAAACTGCCAGCAAAGTGGCGATCAGCGACGGCAAGGAACAGTATGGTCAGTTCCCGATCGAGGGCACATTGAACATGACGCTGGGCCGCTTTACCGACGTCGACGCCGATTTCTGGGTCAACCAGATCGATGCCAATGGCATGGTGACCGCCAGCGAGCGCCTGAAACAGGAAAGCCACACCAAGAACGGCCAGTTGAATTTTCTCGATAACGGCCATCTCGGCCTGCTGATCAAGATCACTTCGCTGACCGCCCCCGCACCCCGAGCAGCTCCCGAAGAAATTCCGGACTGATTGAAGTCTCTATGTCCGCGACCCTGAGCAAACCCCTGGCACCGTCCTGGGTCAGCCGATTCAAGGAACAGAGCCTGGAGCGTGGCCGCCGCTACGCGCTGGAGAATCGTGTCAGGATCGTCGAGGCCGGCGACGCCACGATCATTTCCGCCTGCGAAGGCTCTGGCGGTAACGTTTACCGTCAGACCATTCGCCTGCGCGAGTCAGCCAAAGGCACGCTGCTGATGGTCGACGCCACCTGCTCCTGCCCGGTCCACAACAACTGCAAACATTGTGCAGCGGTGCTCCTGCAAGTGCAGGAAACCCTCGACTACCCCGCTGCCGCCAAAGACGCCGAACTCCTGGAAAAGCTCCAGGCAGTCCTGGAAAACCGCAGCCCGAAAGCCCCGCCGCAAGTGCTGGTGGACAATGTGCAGCCCGTCCCGCGCCTGTGGCTGGCCAGCATCGAGTTCAGCGCGTTCGAACCGCGCAACGGCCGAATGCAGCGCTACATCCAGCATCGGGCGGCGCTGTCCTTCAGTTATCTGGATGAGTACGTTTGCGGACAGAAAAACACCGATATCCTGATTCGCCAGGAAACCCAGACGCTGCGGATAAAACGCCACCCGGAAGTGGAACAGTCCTACCGGGAACAATTGCGAATCCTCGGCTTCAAAGTCGCCACCCGGCAAAGCAAGGCCTTGCCGGAAAGTGCCGGCGAGCTGTTCGAGATGGTCAATGACAGCGCCTGGCTGACCTTTACCCTCAATGAACTGCCGAAGCTGCGCACCCAGGGCTGGGAATTGCAGATCGACGAGGACTTCGGTTTCGACCTGACGGCGGTAGACGACTGGTACGCCACGGTCGAACAGGCCCCGGAGCGTGACTGGTTCGATCTGGAACTGGGGATCATCGTCAACGGCGAACGCCTGAGCCTGTTGCCGATCCTGCTCAACCTGATGCGCTCCCACACCGAAATCCTCAACCCGGAACGCCTGGCCCGACGCCGCGACGACGAGCTGATCCTGGTCAATATCCCCAATCGCCCGAACTCCGAGCACGGCCCACTGCAAGTCGCCCTGCCCTTCGGCCGCTTGAAGCCGGTGCTGGCCACCCTCGGCGAGTTCTATCTGCAGGAGCCCGGCGACACCACGCTGCGCCTGAGCAAGGCCGATGCCACGCGCCTGAACCCGCTGGAAGACATGCCACTGCTCTGGGAGGGTGGCGAACAGATTCGCACCTTGGCCCAGCGCCTGCGTGACATCAAGGACCACACGGCCACCGCCCCGGACGGCCTGAATGCGACGCTGCGTCCGTATCAGCTCGAAGGCTTGAGCTGGATGCAGTCGCTGCGGCAGCTGGAAGTGGGTGGAATTCTCGCGGACGACATGGGCCTGGGCAAAACTCTGCAGACACTGGCGCACGTTCTGAGCGAGAAAAACGCCGGCCGCCTCGATCGGCCGTGCATGGTCGTGATGCCGACCAGCCTGATTCCCAACTGGCTCGACGAAGCGGCGCACTTTACGCCGCAGCTCAAGGTACTGGCGCTATACGGTGCCGGCCGCAAAAAGCATTTCGACAAGCTGGCTGACTACGATCTGATCCTGACCACCTATGCGCTGCTGCCCAAGGATGTCGAACGCCTGGCGGCGCAGCCATTGCACATACTGGTGCTGGACGAAGCGCAATACATCAAGAACCCGAACAGCAAGGCCGCACAGGCTGCCCGCGAGCTCAATGCCCGACAGCGCCTGTGCCTGAGCGGCACACCGCTGGAAAACCATCTCGGCGAACTCTGGTCGTTGTTTCACTTCCTCTTGCCCGGCTGGCTGGGCGACGTCAAAAGCTTCAACCGCGATTACCGCGTACCGATTGAAAAACGCACCAGCGAAGTCAGGCTCCAGCACCTCAACGGCCGGATCAAACCTTTCCTGCTGCGCCGCACCAAGGAACAGGTGGCCACCGAGTTGCCGCCGAAAACCGAGATCATCCATTGGGTCGAACTCAACGAAGCCCAGCGCGACGTGTACGAAACCATGCGCCTGGCCATGGACAAGAAAGTCCGTGACGAGATCACCCGCAAAGGCGTGGCCCGCAGCCAGATCATCATTCTCGAAGCCCTGCTCAAGCTACGTCAGGTGTGCTGCGATTTGCGCCTGGTCAACGAGGCGACCCTGCCAAGCCGTGGCAGCACCTCGGGCAAGCTCGACAGCCTGATGGAGATGCTCGAGGAATTGTTCGAGGAAGGTCGGCGGATCCTGCTGTTCTCGCAGTTCACCTCGATGCTGTCACTGATCGAAGACGAACTGAACAAACGCGGCGTGGCCTACGCCCTGCTGACCGGCCAGACCCGCGACCGCCGCACCCCGGTGAAGGAATTCCAGAGCGGCAAGCGTCAGATTTTTCTGATCAGCCTGAAGGCCGGTGGCGTTGGCCTGAACCTGACCGAGGCGGACACGGTGATTCATTACGACCCGTGGTGGAACCCGGCGACGGAAAACCAGGCGACCGACCGCGCATATCGCATCGGCCAGGAGAAGCCGGTGTTCGTCTATAAGTTGATTGCGCGCGGCACGGTGGAAGAAAAGATTCAGCACCTGCAAAAGGAAAAATCCGACCTCGCGGCCGGTGTATTGGATGGGCGCAAGGCCGGGGACTGGAAGCTGCAGAGCGATGATATCGAGGCGCTGTTTGCGCCGCTGCCGGAAAACCTTGAAAAGCGTTGAGACTTTCGGCGCCTGAACCGGCCTCTTCGCGAGCAAGCCCGCTCCCACAGGTTCAGTGGTGTCCGCAAAAGTTGTGTTCGACGCGGACACTGTGGGAGCGGGCTTGCTCGCGAAGGGAGCGACTCGGTATAGCGCCTGACTCAGCCCTTGAGCACCCGCGCCAATGTCGATTTCACCTTGCCCATGCCGTCATGCAACGCCTGCTCGATCTCGGCCATGGTGATCACCGCCGTCGACTTGCCCGCCGCCGGGTTCACCACCAGCGCCAGACAGGCGTAATCCAGTTCCAGCTCGCGGGCCAGGGCCGCTTCCGGCATACCGGTCATGCCGACGATGTCGCAGCCATCGCGCTCCAGTCGGGCGATTTCAGCCACTGTCTCCAGGCGTGGTCCTTGCGTGCAGGCATACACGCCATGACTGCTGTAGCCCACACCTTCCGCCGTCAATGCCGCAATCAGTTGCTGGCGCAACGGTTCGCTGTAGGGGTAGCTGAAGTCGATATGGGTAACGTGTTCCAGGTCATCGGCAAAGTAGGTGTGCTCACGACCGCTGGTGTAGTCGATCAACTGATGCGGCACGCAGAAATGCCCGGTGCCCATTGCTGCATGGATGCCGCCCACGGCGTTGACCGCCAGAATGGCTTCGGCACCGGCCTGCTTCAGCGCCCAGAGGTTGGCGCGGTAGTTGACCTGATGCGGCGGAAAACGATGCGGATGACCGTGACGCGCGAGGAACAGCACTTCCTTGCCGGCATACTCGCCGATCTGAACGTCGGCCGAAGGTGCGCCATAAGGCGTGTCCACTGCCAGTGACTGGCGAATGCTCAGGCCTTCGAGTTGAGTCAGGCCAGTGCCGCCGATAATCGCGTAAACCGTCATAACGAACAGTCCTTAATCAATCAATTGAGCTTCTTTGAGCGCGCCGACAGCGGCCAGCCAGCGCGGGTCTTGACGGTATTCGGAGTTGGCGAACGACTGGCCGCGCATCCGCGCAATGCGCTCGGAAGGCTTGACCTTCAGACGCTGGGCAGCGCTCAGGGCCAGTTCAGCGGCCGCACGGTCGTTGCACACCAGGCCCATGTCGCAACCGGCAGTCAGCGCCGCTTCGATACGGCTGGCGGCATCGCCGACCACATGAGCGCCTGCCATGGACAAGTCGTCACTGAAGATCACGCCATCGAACTGCAACTCGCCGCGCAGGATGTCCTGCAACCAGCGGCGGGAGAAACCGGCGGGCTGGGAATCGACTTGTGGATAAATAACGTGGGCCGGCATGACCGCAGCCAATTGCTTGCTCAATTTGGCAAACGGCACCAGGTCATTGGCGCGGATCTCGTCGAGACTGCGCTCGTCGTTGGGAATCGCGACGTGGGAATCCGCTTCAGCCCAGCCATGGCCAGGGAAATGCTTGCCGGTAGCCGCCATCCCGGCGCTATTCATGCCGCGGATGAATGCACCCGCGAGCAAGGCAGCGCGCTCGGGATCACCTTCGAACGAACGAGTGCCGACAACGGCGCTGCGCTGGTAATCGAGGTCGAGCACCGGGGCGAAGCTCAGGTCCAGGCCAACGGCCAACACTTCGGTCGCCATGATCCAGCCGCACTGCTCGGCCAGGTATTCGGCGTTCGGATTGTCGGCAATGGCGCGCATGGCGGGCAAGCGCACGAAACCCTGGCGCAGACGCTGCACGCGGCCGCCCTCTTGATCCACCGCCAATAGCAGATCCGGACGAATGGCTCTGATCGCCGCACTCAATTCACGCACCTGGCGTGGGTGCTCGATGTTACGGGCAAAGATGATCAGGCCACCCACTTCGGGCTGGCGCAACAATTGGCGATCTTCAGCCGTCAGCCAGGTACCGGCGACGTCCACCATCAACGAGCCTTGCAAGCCAGCAGTCATAAAAATTCCTTGATAACAGTTAACCCGGCCCACACGGATTCACCGCCTGGCACAGTGCCCGGCAGGTCGGCGATATCAATGGGAAACGGGTTCAGAACGAGAGTCGGCATGGGCGGCTAGCTTAGCGGATGTCAGCTGCCGCGCCCACCCGTGTGCGGTTAAACCTTGGCGGCAACCGGAGTCGATTTGCTGCGTGGACGCAACTGGGCCGTGGCCATGGCCACATCCGTCACACCGGATTCGGCACGCATGCCGGCAGCCAGGAACGGCACCATCAGGCGCATGACCTGCTCGATCGAGGTGTTCACGCCGAAATCGGTTTCGGCAATCGCGCGCAAGGCCTTGATACCGGACATGCTGAACGCCGCCGCACCCAGCATGAAGTGCACGCGCCAGAACAGTTCGATGGGCGGAATACGTGGCGCCGCTTCGTTGACCAGCATCATGTAGCGGCGGAACACCTTGCCGTACATGTCTTCCAGATAACGACGCAAGTGCCCCTGGCTCTGACTGAACGCCAGCCCCAGCAAACGCATGAAGATAGACAGGTCGTTGCCACTGCGCGGTTGCACCACCAGTGCCTGCTCGACAAGGATTTCCAGCAACTCTTCGAGAGTAGGCTTGATGTCGGGCTTGGCCTGGCGCCGCTCCAGCTCTTTATCGAGACTGATGCAGAACGGCCCGAGGAACCGCGAGAAAACCGCTTGAATCAACGCCTTCTTCGAACCGAAGTGATAGTTCACCGCCGCCAGGTTGACACCCGCCTTGCTGGTGATCAGGCGCAACGAGGTTTCGGCGAAACCTTTTTCCGCGAACAACTGCTCGGCAGCATCAAGAATGCGTTCAACGGTTTCCGACTGGGCCATGGCTACTCCGCCTGACAAACACTTGTTTGAAACATACGTTTCAGCCTGTGCATTGTCAAGTCTGGCAGTTCGTTTCGGGAATGGTCGGTCAGGCATTTAACCACACAACGGCGAAGCTTCAATCCACTGACTGTTCGACCATCTGGCGGCGACTGAAAAATGGAGCATTGCCAAGACCGCCTTACTGTATATAATCCCAGTCACTGTATAAAAAAACAGAGCGATCGATATGCTAAAGCTGACGCCACGACAAGCAGAGATTCTGGCCTTCATCAAACGCTGCCTGGAAGACAACGGGTATCCACCCACCCGCGCGGAAATCGCTCAGGAACTGGGTTTCAAGTCGCCCAATGCGGCGGAAGAACACCTCAAGGCACTGGCCCGCAAGGGTGCAATCGAGATGACGCCTGGCGCCTCCCGTGGCATCCGCATTCCCGGCTTCGAAGCCAAGGCCGACGATTCCACCCTGCCGATCATTGGCCGGGTCGCAGCCGGCGCCCCGATTCTTGCGCAGCAACACATCGAAGAGTCCTGCAACATCAATCCCGCCTTCTTCCATCCGCGCGCCGACTACCTGCTGCGCGTCCACGGGATGAGCATGAAGGATATCGGCATTTTCGATGGCGACCTGCTGGCGGTCCACACCACCCGCGAAGCCCGTAACGGCCAGATCGTGGTGGCGCGAATCGGCGATGAAGTGACCGTCAAGCGCTTCAAGCGTGACGGCAGCAAAGTCTGGCTGATCGCCGAGAACCCCGAGTTCGCCCCTATTGAAGTGAACCTTCAAGACCAGGAACTGGTGATCGAAGGCTTGAGTGTCGGCGTCATTCGCCGCTAAAGGAGGCTCCATGCAGTTCCCACAGCCATCACCACAGCAAACCCAACTGCCGTTGTTCGAAGCGTTCATGGCACAGCCATTGGCGCCGATCCTGAAAGACGTAGTCGAGTCCCCCTGGAGCGCCGAACCTGACGTTTTCAGCGAGCTGTCACTGCGTGGTGCAGCCGGGAACTGCCTGAACCTCCTGGCACCGATCCTCAGGGAATTGAGCCAGGACCAGGACGCACGCTGGCTGACACTGATCGCGCCGCCCGCCAGCCTGACTCAAGCCTGGTTGCGAGATGCCGGCCTCAACCGCGAGCGCATTCTGTTGCTGCAACCGCGGGGCAGTCAGAGCGCCCAGCAATTGACCTGCGAAGCCCTGCGCCTGGGTCGCAGCCACACGGTGGTCAGCTGGATCAACCCGTTGAGCCCCCAATCGCGGCAACAACTGATCAGCGCCGCCCGCACCGGGGACGCTCAGAGCCTGAATATTCGACTGGGTTAACCGGCAGACAATACGCGTGCTTCACCGCGCAAGGCTTCTCCAGGGACAGAGAAGCCGATGAGTAACGACATCAAGAAAAGCGACAGACGGGGCTCAATGAAGAACCCGCGACCCCTCTTCCTTTTCGAATTCGCCTTCAACCAGGCGACCAGCCATCTGAACACCCACGCTCAACATCGCCTTGGCGACTTCCACGTGCTGCCCTTGCAGGAATGCCTTGGCGTCCTCAGAGAAATCCAAAGTAACCAGAGAACCCTCGTCCTCGGCCCTGCGCAGCTCGATACGGCCGTCTGGTAGCTCGACAATTTCTAGAAAGGACGTTGGCATAAAGGACTGTTCTCCACGAAAGGCGGGGATTATATAGGCATCGCGCGGGCTTCGCTTGGGATCTTGACCAGATGTCATCCCAAAACTGTTTCTTTCAGCACTCGTTCAGGCCTTCGCGAAAGCGGATCGCCAACCCCTTCAGATTCTGGCGCCAGCTCTCCAACTCCTCCCGACTCAGCTCTTCCACTGCCTCCTCTTCATCCAGATTGACAGCCTGAATCAGTGGCTGGGTCACGTCCCCTTTCGGCTTGTGGGGCGCGCGTGGCGGCTGAAACAGCGCAGCATGGGCGGCCAACAGCTTGGCCAGCCAGGTCTCCGGGTTATTGGCCAACTCGACCAGCTCAGCCATTTCTGGAATGGCGATGGTTTCCAGCACCTCGCGAGTCAGCAACAACTCTGCACGGGGCGCATTGGCCTGGGGCAAGCGATAGAAACCGGCGATTTCGTGACACAGACCCAACAGCGCGCCGTACAGGTGAAACAGCGCGGATTCGCGTCCGGCCTGGATCAGCGCCAGCGAATTCATCGCCCGCCCCTCTTCAGTGCGGGCCAGCGCTTCGAGCGACAAGCCGGCGAAATAAATCTTCTGATTGGTACGGGTATACAGTTCGTGGGCCATGACGGCAGCCTCCACAACGAAATAATTGCTTCATGCAGGTTGGACAGTGTCGTGGATCAGCCGATCCAACCGCAAGCCCAAAACAATAAAGGCCGCATGAAAACCCGAGGGTTCTCATGCGGCCTTTTCAGTGCCGCGACGCTTTACGCCTTCGCTGCCGGGCGCTTGTCTTCGACCGTCCACTTGCCGCCGTCGTAGAACGCTTTCCAGCCAGTCGGCTTACCCTCGACCTCGGTCTGCACGTACTGTTCCTTGGTCTTGCGACTGTAACGAATCACAGTCGGGAGGCCATCCGGATCTTTCTTCGGCGCTTCGCAGAGGAAGTGATACTTCGGATCGATCTCATCCTTGTGCGGGACGATTTCCATCACCAGCGGAGCACGGGTCTCGCGGTTTTTCGGGAACTGGCTGGCCGCCAGGAACAGACCGGATGCACCGTCGCGCAGGATGTAGGTGTCGTTGACCTTTTCGCATTTCAGCTCAGGCATCTTCACCGGATCCATCTTCGGCGGCGCCGCGTCACCGCTCTTCAGCAGTTTTCGGGTGTTCTTGCAGGTGGCATTGGTGCAACCGAAGAACTTGCCGAAACGGCCGGTCTTGAGTTGCATCTCGCTGCCACACTTGTCGCACTCCAGGCTCGGACCTTCATAGCCCTTGATGCGATAGGTGCCCTCTTCGATTTCGTAGCCATCGCAATCCGGGTTATTACCGCAGATGTGCAGCTTGCGCTTTTCATCGAGCAGGTAGGCATCCATCGCCGTGCTGCAGATCGGGCAGCGATGCTTGCCACGCAACACCAGCGACTCCGACTCACCCTCGTCGTCCGCAGCGATTTCGTCGCCCGGCACCAGGTTGACGGTGGCCTTGCAGCGCTCTTTCGGCGGCAGGCTGTAGCCCGAGCAACCGAGGAACACACCGGTCGACGCGGTACGGATCTGCATCGGTCGACCGCAGGTGGTGCACGGAATGTCAGTCATGACCGGCTGATTGGCCCGCATGCCGTTTTCCGGGCTTTCGGCTACTTCGAGTTTCTTCTTGAAGTCGCCGTAGAACTCGTCGAGTACGTTTTTCCAGTCGCGTTCGCCCTGGGCCACGTCATCGAGATGCTCTTCCATGCCGGCGGTGAAGCCGTAGTCCATCAGGTTCGAGAAGCTCTCGGCCAGACGCTCGGTGACGATGTCGCCCATCTTTTCCGAGTAGAAACGACGGTTGTGCAGCGCCACGTAGCCGCGGTCCTGGATGGTCGAAATGATCGCCGCGTAGGTCGAAGGACGACCGATGCCGCGTTTTTCCATTTCTTTTACCAGACTGGCTTCCGAGTAACGCGCCGGCGGCTTGGTGAAGTGCTGGGTCGGATCAAGCTTGATCAGCTTCATCGCGTCGCCCTGGGCCATGTCCGGCAGTACGTCGTCATCGCCTGGCTTGGCGATTTGCGGCATGACGCGGGTGTAACCGTCGAACTTCAGGATGCGGCCCTTGGCGCGCAGCTCGAAGTCGCCGGCACCCACAGTGACCGTGGTCGACAGGTATTGCGCCGGCAGCATCTGGCAAGCGAGGAACTGGCGCCAGATCAGCTCGTAGAGGCGCTCAGCGTCACGCTCCATGCCCGACAGCTTGCTTGGCTCGGTATTGGCGTCGGACGGACGAATCGCTTCGTGAGCCTCTTGTGCGCCTTCCTTGCTGCTGTAGACGTTCGGGGTTTCCGGCAGGTACTTCTTGCCGAACTCGCCTTCAATATAGGTACGCGCCATCGCCACGGCATCAACCGAGAGGTTGGTGGAGTCGGTACGCATGTAGGTGATGTAGCCGGCTTCGTACAAACGCTGGGCCATCATCATGGTCTTCTTCACACCGAAGCCCAGGCGGTTACTCGCGGCCTGCTGCAGGGTGGAGGTGATGAACGGTGCCGACGGCTTGCTGCTGGTCGGCTTGTCTTCGCGCTTGACGATGCTGTAGCTGGAAGCCTTGAGCTTCTCCAGCGCGGCCATGCCCTGGGTTTCGTTGAGCGGCTTGAAGGCTTCGCCCTTTTCGCGAGCCACGTCGAAACGCACGGTCGCGCCTTTGGCGGTACCGAGGTCGGCGTGAACTTCCCAGTATTCTTCCGGGATGAACGCACGGATCTCGCGCTCACGCTCAACGACCAGTTTCACGGCAACCGATTGCACGCGACCGGCGGACAGACCGCGAGCGATCTTGGCCCACAGCAGTGGCGAAACCATGTAGCCCACGACGCGATCGAGAAAACGACGCGCCTGCTGGGCATTGACACGATCGATATCCAGCTCGCCTGGTTTTGAGAAGGCTTCCTGGATCGCCTTCTTGGTAATTTCGTTGAACACCACGCGCTTGTAGCGGGTGTCGTCTCCACCGATGGCTTCGCGCAGGTGCCAGGCAATGGCTTCCCCCTCGCGGTCCAAGTCGGTTGCGAGATAGATGGTGTCAGCATCCTTGGCGAGCCGGCGCAGCTCTTCGATGACTTTTTCCTTGCCCGGGAGGATCTCGTACTTGGCTTTCCAGCCATGATCCGGATCGACACCCATGCGCGCGACCAGTTGCTTGCGCGCCTTTTCTTTCGGCGACAGTGCCGGCACTTCACCCGCAGCAGCCTTGCCGCGCTTGGCGGCTGGCTCTTTGCTGGCGCTAGCCGAACCGCTGGTGGGCAGGTCTCGGATATGGCCGATACTCGACTTCACCACGTATTCGTTGCCCAAATACTTGTTGATGGTCTTGGCCTTAGCCGGGGATTCCACAATGACCAGCGATTTGCCCATGGATCAGAAAATTCCTGAATTCGAGAAGTGAAAGGCGGTTGGCGCCTGACGCGGCACCGCTATATATAGTGGCAACAAGGTGAGGTCAAGCGCAGGGTTTTGCGCGCACTCAGCTTATGGCTTGTTGAAAAGGCTTTCTTCGGCCTGCACCAAAGCAAAGCGTGGCACCTGTTCGCCGTCAACTTCGACAGACTCCAGGAACATGCTCAAGGGACGCACCCAAAAGCCGTAATCGCCATACAGGGCTTGATAGAAGACCACTTCTTCTTCGGTTTCCGAATGCCGCGCAACACTGAATACGCGGTACTGCGGACCTTTGTAATGTTGGTAGAGCCCAGGTTGTATCGGCATGCTTTGGCCCTCACTGAAATTTTTTCAAAATAAAAACAAAAATAAATCCGGAAAAACAAAAACCGGGGCACTTGGCCCCGGCTTCCATCAACGAAACGCTTAAACGCGTTCGAAGACGGTGGAGATGCCTTGGCCGAGACCAATGCACATGGTGGCTACCCCGAAGGTACCGCCATTCTGCTTCATCACATTGAGCAAAGTGCCGGAGATACGCGCACCGGAGCAACCGAACGGGTGGCCCAGGGCGATCGCGCCGCCGTGCAGGTTAACCTTCTCGTTCATCTTGTCGAGCACTTTCAGATCTTTCAGCACCGGCAGGGCCTGTGCGGCGAAAGCTTCGTTGAGCTCGAAGAAGTCGATGTCGGAGATACCCAGACCCGCGCGCTTCAATGCTTTTTGTGTGGCCGGTACTGGACCATAGCCCATGATTGCCGGATCCACACCTGCCACTGCCATCGAGCGAATCACCGCCAGAGGCTGGATGCCCAGGTCCTGTGCGCGCTGCGCTGACATCACGATCATGCACGAGGCACCATCGGTGATCTGCGACGAGGTGCCCGCTGTCACGGTGCCGCCCTTCGGATTGAACGCCGGCTTCAGAGCCGCCAGGCTTTCCAGGGTGGTTTCCGGACGAATGGTTTCGTCGTAGTCGAAGGTTTTCAGGAAACCGTTCTCGTCGTAGCCCTGCATCGGGATGATTTCGTCTTTGAACTTGCCTTCCACAGTCGCCTTGTGGGCGAGTTGGTGGGAGCGCACGCCGAAAGCGTCCTGTTGCTCGCGAGTGATGCCGTGCATCTTGCCCAGCATTTCCGCGGTCAGGCCCATCATGCCCGAGGCTTTCGCCGCGTACAGCGACATGTGCGGGTTCGGATCGACACCGTGCATCATGCTCACGTGGCCCATATGCTCGACGCCACCAACCACGAAAACGTCACCGTTTCCGGTCATGATCGCTTGCGCAGCAGTATGCAGAGCGCTCATGGACGAGCCACACAGGCGGCTGACAGTCTGGCCGGCCGAGGTGTGCGGGATCTGGGTCATCAGCGACGCCATGCGCGCGATGTTCCAGCCCTGCTCCAGGGTCTGGTTCACACAGCCCCAGATCACGTCTTCGACTTCGCTCGGGTCAACCTTGACGTTGCGTTCCAGCAGTTTGCTGATCAGGTGCGCCGACATGTCTTCGGCGCGGGTGTTGCGGTGCATGCCGCCCTTGGAGCGGCCCATCGGAGTACGACCGAAGTCGACAATCACGACGTCTCTAGGATTCAAGCTCATAAGTTCACTCTCACTCTAGTTGGGGGCGCTTAACCGAAGAAGCTCTGGCCGTTCTTGGCCATTTCGCGCAGCTTCGCGGTCGGGTGGTACAGCGCGCCCAAATCAGCGTACTGGTCAGCCAGGGCGACGAACTCTGCCACACCGAGCGAGTCGATGTAACGCAGCGCACCGCCACGGAATGGAGGGAAACCAATACCGTAGACCAGACCCATGTCGGCTTCGGCAGCGGTTTCGACGATGCCGTCTTCCAGGCAACGCACGGTTTCCAGGCACAGCGGGATCATCATCCAGTTGATGATGTCTTCGTCGGTGACTTCGCGCTGCTCGTAAACGATCGGCTTGAGCACTTCCAGCACCGACGGATCGGCGACTTTCTTCTGCTTGCCCTTCTTGTCGGTCTCGTAGGCGTAGAAGCCCTTGCCGTTCTTCTGGCCCAGGCGCTTGGCTTCGTAGAGCACGTCGACGGCCGAGCGACGGTCGTCCTTCATGCGATCCGGGAAGCCTTCAGCCATCACGTCACGACCGTGGTGACCGGTGTCGATGCCGACCACGTCCATCAGGTAGGCCGGGCCCATCGGCCAGCCGAATTTTTCCATGATCTTGTCGATACGGACGAAGTCCACACCGGCGCTGACCAGCTTGGCGAAACCGCCGAAGTACGGGAACAGGACGCGGTTGACCAGGAAGCCCGGGCAGTCATTGACCACGATCGGGTTCTTGCCCATTTTCTTGGCGTAGGCAACGGTGGTGGCAACAGCCAGCTCGCTGGACTTCTCGCCACGGATCACTTCCACCAGCGGCATCATGTGCACCGGGTTGAAGAAGTGCATGCCGACGAAGTTTTCCGGACGCTTGAGGGCCTTGGCCAGCAAGGTGATGGAAATGGTCGAGGTGTTGGACGCGAGGATGGTGTCCTCTTTGACCTGGTCTTCAACTTCAGCCAGTACGGCTTGCTTGACCTTCGGGTTCTCGACGACCGCTTCGACCACCAGGTCCACGTGACCGAAATCACCGTAGGACAGGGTTGGACGGATGCCGTTGAGCACTTCAGCCATTTTCGCGGCGCTCATGCGACCTTTATCAACGCGGCCAACCAGCAGTTTGGCGGCTTCGGCCAGACCCTGCTCGATACCGTGCTCGTTGATGTCCTTCATCAGGATCGGCGTGCCTTTGGAAGCCGACTGGTAGGCGATACCGCCACCCATGATGCCGGCGCCCAGTACGGCGGCCTGCTTCACGTCCTTGGCGATTTCGTCGTAGGCCTTGGCCTTCTTCTTCAGTTCCTGATCGTTCAGGAACAAGCCGATCAAGCTCTGCGCGGCAGAGGTCTTGGCCAGCTTGACGAAACCGGCAGCTTCGATTTCCAGCGCCTTGTCGCGACCGAAGTTCGCGGCTTTCTGGATGGTCTTGATCGCCTCAACCGGCGCCGGGTAGTTCGGGCCAGCCTGGCCGGCCACGAAACCCTTGGCGGTTTCGAAAGCCATCATTTGTTCGATGGCGTTCAGCTTGAGCTTTTCCAGCTTCGGCTGGCGCTTGGCCTTGTAGTCGAACTCGCCGGAGATGGCGCGCTTGACCAGTTCCAGCGCAGCATCCTGCAGCTGCTCTGGAGCAACCACTGCGTCGACGGCGCCGACTTTCAGCGCGTCTTCAGGACGGTTTTCCTTGCCAGCGGCAATCCACTCGATGGCATTGTCGGCACCGATCAGGCGCGGCAGGCGCACGGTACCGCCGAAGCCCGGGTAGATGCCCAGCTTGACTTCCGGCAGACCGATCTTGGCCTTGGTGGACATGACGCGGTAGTCCGCCGCCAGGCACATTTCCAGACCGCCACCCAACGCGATGCCGTTGATCGCGGCTACGGTCGGGACGTTGAGGTCTTCGAAATCGCTGAAAATCTTGTTGGCTTCGAGGTTGCCAGCAACAAGTTCTGCATCCGGCAGCTTGAAGTTGTCGACAAATTCGGTGATGTCGGCGCCGACGATGAACACGTCCTTGCCACTGCTGACGATCACGCCCTTGATCGAAGCATCTGCCTTGATGGTGTCTACGGCCTGACGCAGTTCGTTCAGGGTTAGACGGTTGAACTTGTTGACGGACTCACCCTTGAGGTCGAACTTCAGTTCGACGATGCCACTTTCAAGAGCCTTAACCGTGATGGCTTTACCTTCGTAAATCATCAACTGATCTCCACGATATGGAAGCTGAACAGTACACGTCGGACGCAGGCGAATGGCTTGGCAGGGACGTTGATCGTCAATGCTACGCCCATTCCCCCGGCACACCCGCCAACGCGATAGTCGGGATTCTGTAGGAGCGATCTGAAATACAAACGCTCAATTCATACGCCCGTTTGATTTGGGTACGTCACCTTCACGGAATTTCCGACAATTGTCAATCGCCTGAAAAACGGGTTGAAACGCGACTTTCCGGTCATTTCCGTACTGCGAAGACCTTAAACACGCCGAAGCATGCAAGGTCATTCATAGAATCAATTGTTAGAAAAGTCGCCCTAATTCGCTGCAGCCCGTGTTTAACAAGCTACGCTGGCGAAACCAGGGGAAAAAGTTGAACGCTTTGGCGAATGCCCAGCGTAAGATCAGCCCACACCGTTTTACCGGCCTGCCTGGCCAACCCCGCCCGATGATTTTGTCGGGCTTTTTATTGCCTGAAGATTTTTACTGCTTGCGGTGTCAGGCTAATGCCTTGAGCGTGGCATCGATCTGTTGCAACACCTCGGCCTCGCCCTTCTCGCCCCAATACAAGGCGATTATTTGCTTGTCGGCCTCGACCTTGAAGACATTGCCTGGCAATTTTTCGAAATGATCGAGCAGCGGCCGATCTTCACAGATTTCCTGCCATTGATTGACCCAGACACCCGGTGATTTTTGCCAGTAACTCCAGCACGCCGGCTGACTGCCACGCCGCGGACGATGGTACTGGGCGCAGGGGCTGGGCGGCTCCTGGCTGAGCCAGTGTGGCCACTCCTGAGGTGCCAATTGCATGGCCAGCCCGATGCGCCTGGCCTCCATCCGCAAGGCGATGCGCCCGCTCTGAACTCGCGACGGCCGCAACCATGCCAGCGGGCTCAGCACCACCAACAGGATTGACACCACTATCCAGACCGTCATATCTGTACTCCCGAATTTGAATGAGCCCATTGTGTCACTTTGGAACCAATGCGCTTGAAACCAGCCATACTTACCCATATTGCATCCCTCAGGAGGAGCACCTCATGCCCTACAACCATATTCTGGTCGCTGTAGATCTGACCGAAGAGTGCGACCCTGTCATCCACCGCGCTCGCGAACTGTCGGTGAGCAATGGCGCGAAATTGTCGCTGGTGCACATTGTCGAGCCGATGGCGATGGCCTTCGGCGGCGACGTGCCGATGGACCTGTCACAACTGCAACAGCAGCAGTTCGATCAGGCCAAGGAGCGCCTTGACCGCCTGAAGCACAAATACTCAGAGCTTGAGAGCTCCAATTGCCACCTCACCTACGGCCAGCCACGCCAGGAAATCCATCACTTCGCCAAGGAACAGCAATGCGATCTGATCGTGGTCGGCAGCCATGGCCGGCACGGCCTGGCACTACTGCTGGGCTCCACCGCCAATGACGTGTTGCATGGCGCGCCTTGCGATGTGCTGGCGGTGCGCCTGCAAAACAAATCCTGAAGTTGTAGGTACCCCCTGTGGGAGCGAGCTTGCTCGCGATGGGGCACTGTCAGTCGATATCAATGTTGACTGACAGGCCGCCATCGCGAGCAAGCTCGCTCCCACATTGAAGATTAACAACCTTCAAATCTTCATACGAAAAACCCGGCGTTCATCACTGAACGCCGGGTTTTTTTATTGCAGCGTCAATCAGGCATCCAGCTCGGCCCAACGCTCGACCATGATGTCGAGTTCAGCCTGCAACTGCTCCAGTTGAGCAATCACCGCAGCGGTTTCCGCAGCTGGACGCTGATAGAAGCCCGCATCGGCCATCTGCGCCTCAACGACGGCAATCTGCTGCTCCATGGCTTCGATCTGCCCCGGCAACGCTTCCAGCTCGCGCTGCAGTTTGTAGCTGAGCTTTTTCTTCGCCACTGGCGCTTCGACGACCGCCGCAACCGGCGCAGGCTCGGCCTTCACTACGGCGGAGTTCAGGTCGGCCTTGCCGGACTTGCTCTCGGTCACACCCAGCAGGCGCGGCGAGCCGCCCTGGCGCAGCCAGTCCTGGTAGCCACCGACGTACTCGCGAACCTTGCCTTCACCTTCGAAGACCAGGGTGCTGGTAACCACGTTGTCGAGGAATGCCCGGTCGTGGCTGACCATCAGTACGGTGCCGTTGAAGGTCAGCAAGACCTCTTCGAGCAGTTCGAGGGTTTCGACGTCGAGGTCGTTGGTCGGTTCGTCGAGTACCAGCAGGTTCGCCGGCTTGCTGAACAGCTTGGCCAGCAACAGTCGGGCACGCTCACCACCGGACAGCGCCTTGACCGGCGTGCGGGCACGCTGCGGGCTGAACAGGAAGTCGCCGAGGTAGCTCAGCACGTGGCGGCTCTGGCCGTCGATATCGATGAAGTCTCGACCTTCGGCGACGTTGTCGATCACGGTCTTTTCCAGGTCCAGCTGATGGCGCAACTGGTCGAAGTAGGCGACGTCGATCCTGGTGCCCTCTTCCACCTTGCCGCTGGTCGGTTGCAGGCCGCTGAGCATCAGCTTCAGCAACGTCGTTTTGCCGGTACCGTTGGCGCCCAGCAGACCGATGCGGTCGCCGCGCTGCAATACCATGGAGAAGTCCTTGATCAGGAACGGCCCGCCCGGGTGAGCGAAGCTCACGTTATCGAGCACCATCACCTGCTTGCCGGACTTGTCGGCGGTATCCAGCTGAATGTTGGCCTTGCCGGTACGCTCACGACGCTCGCTACGCTCGACGCGCAAGGCTTTGAGCGCACGTACGCGGCCTTCGTTACGGGTACGACGGGCCTTGATGCCCTGGCGAATCCACACTTCTTCCTGGGCCAGGCGCTTGTCGAACAGCGCGTTGGCCGTGGCTTCAGCGGCGAGTTCGGCTTCCTTGTGCACGAGGAAACTGGCGTAGTCGCCGTTCCAGTCGATCAGGCCGCCGCGATCCAGTTCGAGGATGCGGGTTGCCAGGTTCTGCAGGAAAGAACGGTCGTGCGTGATGAACAGCACGGCGCCCTGGAAATCCTTCAGCGCCTCTTCGAGCCAGGCGATGGCACCGATGTCCAGGTGGTTGGTCGGTTCGTCGAGCAGCAGCAGATCCGGTTCGGACACCAGGGCCTGGGCCAGCAGGACGCGGCGACGCCAGCCGCCGGACAATTCGGCGAGGGTCTTGTCGGCCGGCAGTTGCAGGCGGCTCAGGGTGCTGTCAACGAGGGTCTGCAAGCGCCAGCCATCGCGGGCTTCGAGGTCGTGCTGGACGTGCATCAGTTTGTCCAGATCGGCGTCAGTGACGATGTTCTGGCTCAGGTGGTGATATTCGGCGAGCAAGGCGCCAACACCGTCCAGGCCTTCGGCCACCACGTCGAATACTGTCCGCTCGTCGGCCACCGGCAATTCTTGCGGCAATTCGCCGATCTTGAGTCCTGGTGCGCGCCAAACGGAGCCGTCATCGGGCTTCTGGTCGCCCTTGACGAGCTTCATCATGCTTGACTTGCCAGTGCCATTGCGGCCGATGATGCACACCCGCTCACCACGGGCGATCTGCCAGGACACCTTGTCCAACAACGGCATAGCGCCGAAAGCAAGGGACACATCGCTGAATTTGAGCAGGGTCATGAGCTTCTCCAAAAACCGGGCGCGCATTCTACCTGACTTGAGGCTTCAGAAGGCCGGCAATTTCACTCTCGTAGCACTCTGCATGACAAATGTTGCGAACTGACGCGGGAAGACCCGCAAAGCTTTCACCGGCTGCTGGCAAAAGGCTAAGCTACAGACAATTCAGCGCGGGCCTGACCCGCGCTTGTCATGATTTTCTCTGCCCGGACGTCTCATGCGCAGTCGCCTTTTCAATCTATTGTCCTGCCTTTTACTTACAGCCACTGCGATTCAATCCGCCCAGGCGGTGGACCTGTCCACCCAACGCCGGTATTACGATGAAGCCAAGCGCGCCTTGGCCAAGGGTGATACCGGGCCGTACTTTCGGTACAGCCAGGCCCTCGCCGATTATCCGCTGGAACCGTACCTGGCGTACGACGAGCTGACCGCGCGCCTGAAAACCGCGAGCAACGCCGAAATCGAGAAATTCCTCGCCGAACACGGCGACCTGCCCCAGGCCAACTGGATGAAGCTGCGCTGGTTGCGCTGGCTGGCGGACCGGGGCGACTGGGCGACCTTCGTCAAGTATTACGACCCGAAAATGAACTTCACCGAACTGGACTGCCTGAATGCGCAATACCAGATCAGCCACAACCTCAAAGCCGAAGGTTATGCCAACGCTGAAAAGCTCTGGTTGACCGGGAAATCCCAGCCCGACGCCTGCGATTCCCTGTTCGGCATGTGGGCTGCCGATGGTCAGTTGACCGAGCAAAAACGCTGGGAACGCACGAAGCTCGCCGCCCAGGCGCGCAACTACCCGCTGGCCAACAGCCTGGTCAACGGCCTGACCACTCTCGCCCCGCGCGGTCGCTTGCTGATCGACGTGGCGCAGAAACCGGAACTGCTCAACCAGCCGTCACGCTTCACTCCGGCCGATGAAGCCATGTCCGACGTGGTCAGCCTCGGCCTGCGCCGCCTGGCCCGCCAGGACCCGGACAAGGCCATGAACCTGCTCGACGGTTACGCCAGCAGCATGCATTTCTCCCGGGATGAAAAAGTCGCAATCGCCCGGGAAATCGGGCTGACGCTTGCTAAACGTTTCGACGGCCGAGCCCTGGACGTCATGACCAAATACGATCCGGAACTGCGCGACAACACGGTTTCCGAATGGCGCTTGCGCCTGCTCCTGCGCCTGGCGCGCTGGGACGATGCCTACCAGTTGACCCGCCGCCTGCCCCAAGACCTGGCCAACACCAACCGCTGGCGTTACTGGCAGGCCCGCAGCCTGGAGCTGGCGCAACCGCAGAATCCGGAAGCGCTGACACTCTATAAAAACCTGGCCCGCGAACGCGACTTCTATGGTTTCCTCGCCGCCGACCGCTCACAGTCTCCGTATTCACTGAACAACAAGCCGCTGGTGATGAGCCAGGCGCTGATCAACAAAGTGCGCAACACCCCCGGCATACGTCGCGCCCTGGAGTTCCACGCTCGCGGACAAATCGTCGACGGTCGCCGCGAGTGGTACCACGTCAGCCGCCACTTCAGCCGTGACGAGATGGTTGCCCAGGCCAAACTGGCTTACGACTTGAAATGGTATTTCCCGGCCATTCGCACCATCAGCCAGGCGCAGTATTGGGACGATCTGGATATCCGTTTCCCGATGGCCTACCGCAACACGCTGGTGCGTGAAGCGAAGAATCGCGGCCTGCATCCGAGCTGGGCGTTCGCCATCACTCGCCAGGAAAGCGCCTTCATGGAAGATGCCCGCTCCGGGGTCGGCGCCTCGGGCCTGATGCAACTGATGCCCGCCACCGCCAAGGAAACCGCACGCAAGTTCAGCATTCCCTATAGCTCGCCACAGCAACTGTTCAACCCGGACAAGAACATCCAGCTTGGCGCTGCGTACCTGAGCCAGGTGCACAGCCAGTTCAACGGCAACCGCGTCCTCGCCTCCGCCGCCTACAACGCCGGCCCCGGCCGAGTGCGCCAATGGCTGCGCGGTGCGGATCACTTGAGTTTCGACGTATGGGTGGAAAGCATTCCGTTCGACGAAACCCGCCAGTACGTGCAAAACGTGCTGTCGTATTCGGTGATCTATGGCGAGAAGCTCAACTCACCGCAGCCGATCGTGGATTGGCATGAGCGGTATTTTGATGATCAATAATGAAGTGATTTAACTCGCCGACAAAAATGCCCGCATCGATTGATGCGGGCATTTTTATTGACGAGTCAAATCAGGGGCCGCCTATAGGTTTCGGGAACGCCGACACTGCTCGGTTTTTTTGCAGATTGCTTGCCATATTCGGTCAATCGATATCGTTGGGCCGGGCTATTGGGTGAGTCGGGATGAGTCATTTCAATCAATCCTTTACCCAATGCCGGTTTCAGATAGTTAGCCCGGAAAGTCGCCTTGTGAGCCAATCCCACTTCTGCCATCAACTCACTTACCTTGCGCGGCTCAGTCCCTTCAAGCACCAAAAGTAGCCTCGCTACTTGGTCGGTTACTTGATCGGTTACTTGGTCGGTTACTGACGCGCTCCGTGACGCTTCCTTGAGCGCCACGCTCAAGGCCTGAAGCATAAACTCGACAAAAGGCGTCGACTCGGCCGTCTGGTCCGCCTCGGACAATGCCGCATAGTAGGCATCCTGTTGATCCCGGATAACAGCTTCGACGGGCAGATAAGCCAATATCGGACGCCACTGGCTAAGTATCAGCGTTTGCCAAAGACGTCCCATGCGGCCGTTGCCATCTGCGAACGGGTGAATGAACTCGAACTCGTAATGGAATACACAACTGATAATCAACGGATGCCAATCCGAGGTGTCCACCCATGCCAGCAAATCATCAATCAAATGCGCAACGCGACTTGGAGGCGGAGCCATATGAACCAATCGTTCGCCACGATAAATTCCCACGCCGTCGCGCCGGAACCGTCCGAAATCGTCGATCAGCCCATGCATTAACAGCTCATGCGCTCGAAGCAAGTCGGGTCGACTGCCCGGCTGCCAGCCCGGCATCGATTCGTAGGCAGCAAAGGCATTACGCACTTCCTGGATTTCCCGAGGTAAACCCAGGACGCGCTGCCCCGATAGAACGGCGGTCACTTGTTCAATGCTGAGCGTATTATTTTCGATTGCCAATGAAGCCTGAATCGTTCGGATTCGATTGCCACGCCGTAATTGAGGTGTCTGACGAGAATCATCCACAGCCGAAAGCTGACCAATCTGCTCACTGATCTCTGCGATCAACGCGAGTATTTTTGTGGTCAACGTCAACGGCGGTTGATATCGGTTCATTTCCTCATCCTGGCTCGTCACTGAGACCGCCATATTGCCCGAACCTTTCGGCATTTATTCAACCTCATGACCCTTCCCGATTTTTTTGGAAAGGTGAGCGTCGTGATCATCGTCGACACCAAACTGCAACGCTGCCAACCGCGCATACAAGGCATTGCTGGCAATCAGTTCATGATGCGTGCCCACCGCCACCAGTTTCCCCTGGTCCATCACCGCGATTCGGTCGGCGTTTTTCACCGTGGCCAGGCGATGGGCGATTACCAGGGTGGTTCGATTCTTCATCAGGCTCGGCAGCGCCTGCTGGATCAGGTGTTCGCTCTGGGCGTCGAGGGCGCTGGTGGCTTCGTCGAGGAGCAGGATCGGCGCGTCCACCAGCAATGCGCGGGCGATAGCCAGGCGTTGGCGCTGGCCGCCGGACAAGCCGAGACCACCGTCACCCAGATGGGTCTGGTAACCATTGGGCATGGCTTCGATAAAGTCATGGGCGTAAGCGATTTTTGCCGCCTCCTGTACCTCGGCCAAGGTCGCCTGCGGATTGCCGTAGCGGATATTTTCTTCAATGCTGCCGAAAAACAGCGCCGGGGTTTGCGACACCAGGGCGAAGCAGCGGCGCAGGTCCAACGGATCGAGTTGAGTCAACGGCACGCCATCGAGCAGGATGCGCCCCTCCGCCGGGTCGTAAAAACGCAACAGCAAGTCATACACCGTGGATTTACCGGCCCCCGATGGCCCGACCAGCGCCAGCGTCTCACCGGCATTGACGGTCAGGTTCAAGCCGTCGACGGCATAACTTTCCGGCCGCGACGGGTAGGAAAAACGCACATTGTGCAGTTGCAGTTGGCCATTGACCCGCTCCGGCAGTGTCACCGCGCCAGCCACTGGCGGCAGGATGATGTTTTCCGAACGCAGCAACTCGGCAATCCGCTCGGCCGCGCCGGCTGCCCGCTGCAACTCGCCAATCACTTCGCTCAACGTGCCGAACGCACTGCCGACGATCAGGCTGTAGAACACGAACGCCGCCAGCTCGCCGGCGGAAATTCGCCCGGCGATGACGTCCATGCCGCCGACCCAGAGCATCACCCCGACCGCACCCAGGACCAACACGATCACCAGGGTAATCAGCCAGGCCCGCTGGAAGATGCGCTTGCGTGCGGTGTTGAACGCCTCTTCCACCGTCACGGCAAACCGGCGCTCGTCCTGGGCCTGGTGGTTGTAGGCCTGCACGGTCTTGATCTGGCCCAGGGTTTCCGACACATAACTGCCGATATCGGCAATCCGGTCCTGACTCAGGCGTGAGAGGTTACGCACCCGGCGACCGAAGATCAGGATCGGCGCAATTACCAGCGGCAAGGCAACCACCACGATACTGGTGAGCTTGGGGTTGGTGACAAACAACAGAACGATCCCGCCGATCACCATCAACAGATTGCGCAAAAACAACGACAGTGAAGAGCCGATGACCGATTGCAGCAGCGTGGTATCGGCGGTCAGGCGCGACTGGATTTCCGAACTGCGATTGTCTTCGTAAAAACCCGGGTGCAGGTAAATCAGATGATTGAACACGTTGCGCCGGATATCGGCGACGCAGCGCTCGCCGATCCACGACACCAGGTAAAACCTTGCAAACGTACCGATCGCCAGCCCCATCACCAGCAACATGAACAGTGTGATGGACTGATTGAGCAGATGCGGTGACTGGGTCATGAACCCCTTGTCCACCAGCAGGCGGATGCCCTGCCCCATGGACAAGGTGATGCCTGCGGTGGCGATCAGCGCCAGCAAGGCGCCAAAGGCCTGCCAGCGATACGGCGCGATGAAACGGCTGGCCAGGCGAATGGCACGGCGGTGACGGGCAGAGAGCATCGTAATCATCCTGGACAAGGCAGTCATTAGGGTCAGCCTATACCGCTCAATGGGGTGGCTCGCTGCAAATCACAATGAGTCAGGTTAATTATGTCCAGCAACACTAGAGGCTAGACGCTATTGGTCTAAAGTTCGGGTAGCCACGCGAAGGCATTTCTGGTGGACTGGTTCTGTCCCCCCGGAAAGATCGCAGGGAGTTGTCATAGCCCGGTCACCTGGCGGTTCTACAGTAAGCACACAACCTGATGAGGAGACAGGCCATGTCCTTGCAACACAGCAGCGATGACAAGATTCAAGTGATCCGCACGCAACCAGACCAGTCTCTGGGTTGCTCGATTATTGACGAGCAGGGTCGCGAAGTACCGATCACTGAAAAAATGATCCAGAAAGCTTGCAGCGAACTGGAAAAGCGATTGGTCAAACCTGCCGAACAAAAGTGATATAGCCACCGTCTTCTTGACCCGGCCCTTTGTTGGCCGGGTTTTTTATGCCTGCTGATCCAATCCGGGACTGTGTCGCGCCCTTCGCGGGCAAGTCGAATCGTCGCACCGCCGCTCCCACAGGGGATTTGTGGTGCATGAAGATCCAGTGTGTGCGGGCTTGCTCGCGAAGGGGCCGCCACGGTCTATCAGATTGCCGTTGCGCCCAACGCCGCCACAATCCGCTGCAACTCAGGCGCATCCCCCTCGATCCGCACCTGCAACCCGTCGATTTCACGGCGCGACGGGTATTGCTTGCGCAGCACATCGAATGCCGCACGCTGCTCGCTGACACTGCCGACAAGGCTGCGACGGAATTCCGCATCGTCACGTCGCGGGTCATACACGCCACGGCATAGCATCGCCAACGCCCAGGCCGGGTCGCTTTGCGCATTGAGGGTCACGTGCGACAGCCACGGTGCCGGCAGCAAATCGCTCAGGCTGACGCGGGCCGGTTGCCCGAGGAAATCGCAATACGCCTGATAAATCTGCGCGGTGCCCCTCTGCTTGCCATCGAGGCTGTAACCGGCAATGTGTGGCGTTGCCAGCACGCAGAGTTCGGCCAGCGCCACGTCGACTTCAGGCTCGCCTTCCCAGACATCGAGCACCGCTTGCAGGTCTTCGCGCTCCAGCAGCACGTCGCGCAGGGCCGCGTTGTTGACCACCGGCCCGCGACTGGCATTGATCAGCCAGGTGCCGGACCTGAGCTGGTTCAGACGTTTTTCATCGAACAAATGCCAGGTCGATTGCTGACCCTGCTTAGTCAATGGCGTGTGCAGGCTGATGACGTCGCACTCGTCGATGATCTGCTCGAGGCTGACGTAATCCCCACCTTCAGCAGCTTGCCGAGGTGGATCGCACACCAGCACCTTCCAGCCCAGGCCTTGCAGGACCTTGACCAACCGGCCACCCACTTCGCCGGCACCGACCACGCCGTAGGTACGCCGGGTCAGGTCGACACCTTCGATTTCGGCCAGGGTCAGCAGACTGCCGAGCACATAGTCGACCACGCCGCGGGCATTGCAGCCCGGTGCGCTGGACCAGGTGATACCGGCCTGCTGCAAGTAATTCAGGTCCAGATGATCGGTGCCGATGGTGCACGTACCGACAAAGCGCACCTTGCTGCCCTCGAGCAGCGCGCGATTGACGTTGGTCACCGAACGCACCAAGAGCACATCGGCCTGCTCGACCGTGGCACGGTCGATGGCGCGACCCGGTACCCGGCGGATTTCACCGAAACCTTCAAAGAAGGCATCGAGCAGGGGGATATTTTCGTCGGCAACAATCAGCATGGCAGGCTCCTTTGGCGGATCGGCAGTGTAGGCGTAGATGCTGGTGGTGGGCCAGTGGGCATTGACGCATTGAATATGAAGGGAAGCACACACCTTGTGGCGAGGGAGCTTGCTCCCGCTGGACTGCGAAGCAGTCCCCAAACCTGTGCTGGCGGAGTTTCTGTTGAAACGAGTCGCTTGAATCGGGTCCGCTGCGCGGCCCAACGGGACGGTGCGGCGATCCGACAAGCTCCCTCGCCACAATAATGATCGGCACACAATCGGGTGGATGATTACAAATCCACAACACGGGTCTTTTCCTGACTGCCGCGTCAACGCGTAGAATGCGCGCCTGTGCATCAATACCTTTTGGACGTTTCGCCATTGAATCCTGTAATTGAGAATACCGCCGCCATAGCTCCGGCGCGGACGACGCCCGTTCGCCTGGAACTCAAAGGCCTGCTCGGCCTGGCCCTGCCGATCATGATCGCGCAACTGGCCACCACGGCCATGGGCTTCGTCGATGCGGTGATGGCCGGCCGCGTCAGCCCACGGGACCTGGCCTCGGTGGCCTTGGGCAATTCGATCTGGATTCCGGTCTACCTGTTGATGTCCGGCGTCCTGTTGGCAACCACACCCAAGGTCGCGCAACGCTTTGGCGCCGGGCAGTTTGACGAAATCGGCCCGCTGGTACGCCAGGCGCTGTGGCTGGCACTGTGTGTCGGGTTGATCGGCAGTGGCCTGCTGCTCGGCGCCGAGCCGATCCTGCACTGGATGAAAGTCGATCCGCAATTGATCGAGCCGAGCATGGGTTACCTGCACGGGATCGCCTTCGGCTTGCCGGGCATGGCGTTTTATTACGTGCTGCGCTGCTACAGCGATGGCATGGGTCGGACCCGTCCGAGCATGGTCATTGGCCTGTGCGGCCTACTGCTGAACATCCCGCTGAACTACACGTTGATCTATGGCCATTTCGGCGCACCAGCCCTGGGCGGCGTCGGGTGCGGCTGGGCCAGCGGCATCGTGATGTGGTTCATGGCGTTGAGCATGGCCGGCTGGACCTTCTGGGCGCCGTTCTATGCCCGCACCCGTGTGCTGGTGCGCTTCGACCGTCCGAAATGGGCCGTGATCAAGCGCCTGGTCAGCATTGGCCTGCCGATCGGTATCGCCGTGTTCGCCGAGTCCAGCATCTTCGCGGTCATCGCCCTGTTGATCGGCAGTCTCGGCTCCACCGTGGTGGCCGGGCATCAAATCGCCCTGAATATCAGCTCGTTGCTGTTCATGATTCCTTACTCGCTGGGCATGGCGGTGACCGTGCGGGTCGGTCAGGCACTGGGGGCCGGCAATCCTTGGCAGGCGCGCTTCGCGGCGAAGGTCGGGCTCGGCGCGGCATTGGTGTTCGCGGCGTTCTCGGCGACCCTGATCCTGCTCCTGCGCGAACCTATCGCCTCGATCTACACGCCTGACAAGGCCGTAATCCAGATTGCGTCGATGTTGATTGTCTATGCCGCGCTGTACCAGTTTTCCGATGCCATCCAGGTGATCTGCGCGGGCGCGCTGCGTGGATACCAGGACACCCGGGTAACGATGATCCTGACTTTGTTCGCCTATTGGGGCATCGGCCTGCCTGTCGGCTACGTGCTGGGACTGACCGACTGGTTCGGTCCGGCCAGCGGCCCGAGCGGGCTATGGGAAGGGTTGATTGCCGGTTTGAGCTGTGCGGCGCTGATGCTGTCGATCCGCCTGACGCTCAGTGCGCGCCGGCGGATTCGTAACAGCCGCTCGGCGGGTTGACTGCACAAACAAAAAGACCTGCTTTTGCAGGTCTTTTTTTGGCTACCGTTAAACGGACTTCTTGCGAATCCAGTAGAGGTAGGTGCCCTCATCTTCGTGCTGCGCCACCAGTTCATGATCGAGAAACACGCAGAACTTGGGAATGTCGCGACGGGTCGACGGGTCAGTGGCGATCACCTTGAGCAGGCCGCCAGGCACCAGATCACGGATATGCTGGTGCAGCATCATCACCGGCTCTGGGCAGTTGAGACCGGTGGCGTCGAGGGTGCCGTCTACCGGCGTATCAAGCATTTCACTCATGATTCACTCCTGAAACTGGCCGGCATTGTCGCGCATTGCCGGGTTTGTGGCGAGGGAGCTTGCTCCCGCTCGGCGGCGAAGCCGTCGCAAAACCTGTGTATGTGGTGTGTCAGACACACCCATAGCTGATAGCTGACTTTAGGGCTGCTTCGCAGCCCAGCGGGAGCAAGCTCCCTCGCCACAAAAGCCATGGATGGATATCAGCGGGATTTCGGCTTCTTCACATCCAGCCGGCGCAAATGGCAAGTCACTTCCTCGCGGTCGTGGTACAGCTGCTTGCAGCCAATCTCGACCTTGATGCCCCTTCCCTTGAAGCCATCGGCAATGCGCTCGAGCAAACGCTTCACTTCGGCGTAACGCTGCTTCATCGGCAGCTTGAGGTTGACCACCGCTTCGCGGCAATGCCCCTCGCCAATCCACTCTTCCAGCATCGCGGCGTTGCGCGCCGGTTTCTCGACGATGTCGCAGACCATCCAGTCCACCGGTTGTTTGGGCTTGAAGGTGAAGCCGTCGGCCATCAGATGTTGCACCAGACCGGTGTCCATCAGGCTTTCGGCCATCGGGCCGTTGTCGATGGCGGTCACCAGCATGCCACGGTTGACCAATTGCCAGGTCCAACCGCCGGGGGCTGCCCCGAGGTCAACACCGGTCATGTCACTGTGCAGGCGCTCGTCCCACTGGTCGCGCGGGATGAAGTGGTGCCAGGCCTCTTCCAGCTTGAGGGTCGAGCGGCTCGGTGCCTCGCGGGGGAATTTCAATCGCGGAATGCCCATCGGCCACATCGCCGAGTTGTTCGACTCCGCCAGGCCCATGAACACTTCGCGGCCGCTCTTGAAGGTCAGCAACAGGCGCGGCTTGTGGGCATCTTCCACCAGTTTGCCGGCCGCCATCAGCGCCTTGCGCAGATGCACTTCGAATTTCTTGCAGAAGTTCGACAGTTCCTTGCCGTCATTGGTGTCGACCATTTCCAGCCACAGGCTGCCGCACAGCGGAAAGTCCGCCATATGCGCGAGGATCACGCTGATGCGGTCGGTTTCCGGCAGATCGATGAAAATCCCCCGGGCCCACTGGCGCGGGAAGATCAGCTCGGCGAAACGCTGCCCGCGCATCAGGCGCTCGGCGCCGTCTTCTTCGGTGCAGACAAATTCGGCGCAGGCAGTTGCAGCTTTGGCCTTGGCATAACCGGCCACGTTCAAGCGCGCGGCGAGGTCGGAAATCTCGGAACAGACTTCGCCTTCGAAGCCCGGCCGGCAATGCATAAAGAGGGTGTTCATTCTTACTCCTGGGCAATGACGAGGAATTTCGGCCACTGCGCGATGCCCAGGCTTGCGTTGAAGCAAAGCCTGTCACGAAAACCCGCGCATGATAGCCGACTTCGGAACCTCGGACTTGCCCATAGAGTCCAGTTATTAGCCTTAAGCACTAAAGAGGACTAGGTTTAGTCCTCTATCCGTTCCCTCTGTCCGTAGCCGTGCGGACTCAAAGGAGTGATCGCAATGCCGTCCCTCGATAGCCTGAAAACGCTCAAGACCCTGCAAGTCGGCAACAAGACCTACCACTACTTCAGCCTGCCCGATGCCGCCAAAAGCCTGGGCGATCTGGACAAGTTGCCGATGTCGTTGAAAGTCCTGCTGGAAAACCTGCTGCGCTGGGAGGACGAAAAAACCGTCACCGGCGCCGACCTCAAGGCGCTGGCCGCGTGGCTCAAGGAGCGTCGCTCCGACCGCGAAATCCAGTACCGCCCGGCGCGGGTGCTGATGCAGGACTTCACCGGCGTACCGGCGGTGGTCGACTTGGCCGCCATGCGCGCGGCGATGGCCAAGGCCGGCGGCAATCCGCAGCGGATCAACCCGCTGTCGCCGGTGGACCTGGTGATCGACCACTCGGTGATGGTCGACAAGTTCGCCAGCAGCAGCGCCTTCGAGCAGAACGTCGACATTGAAATGCAGCGCAATGGCGAACGTTATGCGTTCCTGCGCTGGGGCCAGAGTGCCTTCGACAATTTCAGCGTGGTGCCACCGGGCACCGGCATCTGCCACCAGGTGAACCTTGAATACCTCGGCCGCACGGTCTGGACCAAGGACGAGGACGGCCGTACCTACGCCTTCCCCGACACCCTGGTCGGCACCGATTCCCACACCACCATGATCAACGGCCTCGGCGTGCTTGGCTGGGGCGTCGGCGGTATCGAGGCGGAGGCGGCAATGCTCGGGCAACCGGTGTCGATGCTGATTCCCGAAGTCATCGGCTTCAAACTCACCGGCAAGCTCAAGGAAGGCATCACCGCCACCGACCTGGTGCTGACCGTCACCCAGATGCTGCGCAAGAAAGGCGTGGTGGGCAAATTCGTCGAATTCTACGGCGATGGCCTAGCCGACCTGCCCCTGGCCGACCGCGCGACCATCGCCAACATGGCCCCGGAATACGGCGCCACCTGCGGTTTCTTCCCGGTGGACGACGTCACGCTGGAATACCTGCGCCTGTCCGGCCGGCCCCTGGAAACGGTGCAACTGGTGGAGGCCTACAGCAAGGCCCAGGGCCTGTGGCGCCTGCCCGGCCAGCAACCGCTGTTCACCGACAGCCTGGCACTGGACATGGGCAGCGTCGAAGCCAGCCTCGCCGGACCAAAACGCCCACAGGACCGGGTGTCGCTGCCCAACGTCGCGCAAGCGTTCAGCGACTTCACCGACCTGCAATTCAAGCCCACCAGCAAGGAAGAAGGCCGCCTGGAAAGTGAAGGCGGTGGCGGTGTTGCCGTCGGCAATGCCGATATGGCCGGCGAAGCGGATTACGATTACGAAGGCCAGACCTATCGCCTGAAAAACGGCGCCGTGGTTATCGCCGCGATCACCTCCTGCACCAACACCTCCAACCCCAGCGTGATGATGGCGGCCGGGCTGGTGGCGAAGAAGGCCGTGGAAAAAGGCCTGAAACGCAAACCCTGGGTGAAGAGCTCGCTGGCCCCCGGCTCGAAAGTGGTCACCGACTACTACAAGGCGGCCGGCCTGACCCATTACCTCGATGAGCTGGGGTTTGCCCTGGTCGGCTATGGCTGCACCACCTGCATCGGTAATTCCGGGCCGCTGGCGGAGCCCATCGAGAAAGCCATCCAGCAAGCCGACCTCACCGTGGCCTCCGTGCTCTCGGGCAATCGCAACTTCGAAGGCCGGGTGCATCCGCTGGTGAAAACCAACTGGCTGGCCTCCCCGCCGCTGGTGGTCGCCTATGCGCTGGCCGGCACGGTTCGCACCGACCTCAGCCGCGAGCCGTTGGGCGATGACAAGGACGGCAAGCCGGTTTACCTGCGGGACATCTGGCCAAGCAGCAAGGAAATTGCCGACGCCGTGAGTCAGGTCAACACCGCCATGTTCCACAAGGAATACGCCGAGGTGTTTGCCGGTGACGCGCAATGGCAGGCGATTGAAGTACCGCAGGCGGCGACCTATGTCTGGCAGTCCGACTCGACTTACATCCAGCACCCACCGTTCTTCGACGACATCGGCGGCCCGCCGCCCGTGGTCAAGGATGTCAACGGCGCCAGGATCCTCGCACTGCTCGGCGACTCGGTGACCACCGACCACATCTCCCCGGCCGGCAACATCAAGGTCGACAGCCCGGCAGGGCAATACCTGCGCGACAAGGGCGTGGAACCGCGAGACTTCAATTCCTACGGCTCGCGGCGTGGCAACCATGAAGTGATGATGCGCGGCACCTTCGCCAACATCCGCATACGCAACGAAATGCTCGGCGGTGAAGAAGGCGGCAACACGCTCTACATCCCGACCGGCGAAAAAATCCCGATCTACGACGCCGCCATGCGCTACCAGGCCACCGGCACCCCGCTGGTGGTCATCGCCGGCCAAGAATACGGCACCGGCTCCAGCCGCGACTGGGCCGCCAAAGGCACCAACCTGCTCGGTGTCAAAGCCGTCATCGCCGAAAGCTTCGAACGCATCCACCGCTCCAACCTCGTCGGCATGGGCGTGCTGCCCCTGCAATTCAAACTCGACCAGAACCGCAAAAGCCTCAACCTCACCGGCAAAGAAACCCTCGACATCCTCGGCCTGACCAACGTCGAACTGACACCCCGCATGAACCTGACCCTGGCCATCACCCGCCCCGACGGCCGCCGCGAAAAAATCGAAGTCCTGTGCCGAATCGACACCCTGAACGAAGTCGAATACTTCAAATCCGGAGGCATCCTGCACTACGTCCTGCGCCAGCTAATAGCCTCCTGAACCCACCAAAACGGGGTTGGTGCCCAACACCAACCCCGCATCCACTTCCCGGATATTCACACAACCCATGAATCCCCCCGCCTGAAGGAGCAAGCTCCGACTGCCCTGGCCGTACCTGACGCTCCTCACCGCCGGCTACATCCTAGCACTCACCCACGGCCAACTCTCCTTCCAGGCAGCCCTCCCCCTCACCATATTCCTGCTCGCCGGCCTCGCCATCCAACCACCCCCCCCTACGCCCGCTACCTGGGCCACACCCTATTCATCCTCCTCGCCCTAACCCTGGCCCTCCACTACCTGCCAGGCTTCCACAACGCGCAAGTCATCCCCCCACAACGCTTCAGCGAAAACGCCATCCCCTTCTCGATGTACCTGAACCTCGACAAGCCCCTGATCGGCTTCTGGCTCATCCTCGCCTGCCCCTGGATCATCGCCCAACGCTCCCTCACCCAAACCCTCAAAACAAGCGCCATAACCCTCAGCCTGACCGCCCTGCTCACCCTCGCGAGCGCCTGCCTGCTCGGCATCATCGAATGGTCCCCCAAATGGCCCGACGTCGCCCGACTCTGGCTCCTCAACAACCTCCTGCTGGTCACCCTGGTCGAAGAAGCCCTGTTCCGCGGCTATATACAAGGCGGCCTCACCCAGCGACTCAAACACCTGCCCTACGGCGAACACCTCGCCCTGCTTCTCGCTGCGCTACTGTTCGGCCTGGCCCACTGGGGCGCCGGCTGGCAATGGGTCTTCCTGGCGACCCTGGCCGGTATCGGCTACGGTCTGGCCTACCGCTACGCAGGTTTGGCCGCCTCAGTCGCCACCCACTTCGGCTTGAATCTGCTGCACTTCGGCCTGTTCACTTACCCAGTGATGGCATAATAATACTTCCAGCAAAGGCAAACGCCCGTACGACAGAAAATCACAGCTGAGCCTTGACCCCCCCCCCCTACGCCTCTAGAGTGAACGCTTTTGAAATGACCCCGGCGGCAGCAATGCACCGGAGAAAGCCGTACTGTTGCGTTGGAAAGGAATTCCACCCCTCCTTCCTGCTGCCTGTGCGGTCATCACCCTCGATATCGCAACCATCGCAGCCCTATGTTCAATAAAATCCTGGTCGTATGCGTCGGCAACATCTGCCGCAGCCCCACCGTCGAAGCCCTGCTTAAAAGCAGACTGGCCCATCGCGGCATCGACGTCAGCTCGGCGGGCCTCGGCGCGCTTGTAGACAACCCCATGGACAAGACCGCGCTGGAAGTACTGCGCGAGCATGGCGGCGATCACCCGGACCACAAAGCCCGGCAACTGACTCGCGAACATCTGCAACAAGCCGATGTCATCCTCACCATGGAACAACGCCATGTGGACAGCATCGCCCGTATGGCGCCGGAAGTCCGCGGCAAGACGTTCCTGCTGGGCAAATGGCAGAACAACCAGGAAATTCCCGACCCCTACCGCCAGCAGAAAGTCGCCTTCGAACACGTTTACCAACTGATGACGCAAGGCGTCGACAGCTGGTCGCAAAAATTATAATCACCTCTTGTAAAAGTACCCCGCATGCCAAGCCAAAACAGCCTACCTATTCAGGAACACCGCGACGACGATGATGAAATCGATCTACTCGCGCTATTCGGCACCTTGATCGATAGCAAGTGGATCATCATCGGCATCACCGCGTTTTTTTGCGCAGTGGGTGTCGCTGTCGCCCTGTTGTCAACGCCGATCTATCAAGCGAATGCACTAGTCCAGGTCGAGGAGAAAAAAGGCGGCTTGGCCGCGCTAGGCGGCATGGGGGAAATGAGCGAGATGTTCGGAGGCACCTCCCCGGCGGTGACCGAAATTGAGTTACTCAGATCCCGAGCAGTGCTGGGCAAGGCGGTGGAGAACCTCAAGCTCGACATTATCATCCAGCCGAACTATTTCCCGCTGATCGGTCACTTCCTGAGCCGACGCTTTCAGCCAACCAATCCAAACGAGCTGGCCTCTCCATTGTTTGGTTTGAACAGCTATACATGGGGTGGCGAAAAACTCGACATCTTCCAACTGGAAGTACCGGATGATTACCTGGGCAAAACGCTGACGCTACGCGCCGGAGCCAATGGAGCCTTCACCCTAGTCGACGACGACGACGACGACGTCGTTGTAACAGGCGAAGCTGGCGAAACGCTAGAGCAGAATGGCTTCAAGTTACAAGTAGCCGCACTTAATGCAAACGTTGGTGCGCTGTTCAGCGTTACCAAACAGCGTCGCCTCAATACCATTTTGCAGTACCAGGAAGATGTGTCGGCCAGCGAGCGCGGTAAAGAATCCGGCATTATCGCGCTGTCGCTGGAAAACGAAAATCCCGTACTGGCCAAAAGGGTACTGGATGAAATTAGCCGCCTCTATGTATTGCAGAACGTTGAGCGCAACTCCGCCGAGGCGGCGCAAAGCCTTGAGTTCCTGCGAACTCAGTTACCGGATGTGCGTAAGCAGCTGGAAAAAGCTGAAGGCCAGCTCAACGCCTACCAAACCAGCGCCCGCTCGGTGGACATCACCATCGAAACTAAAGCCGTGCTCGATCAGATCGTAGCCTTGGAAACCCTCATCTCTGAACTGAAGCTCAAGCAAGCGGAAATGGAGCACCGCTTCACCCGCGAGCACCCAGCCTACCAGGCGCTGATAACCCAAATGGGCCAACTCAACCAAACAAAACTCGCACTGGAAAAGAAAGTCAAGAACCTGCCGGAAACCCAGCAGGAATTGCTGCGCCTGGCTCGCGACATGCAGGTCACCACCGAAATCTACACCCAACTTCTGAACAAAACCCAGGAGTTGGACATCGTCCGTGCGGGCACGGTGGGCAATGTCCGTATCATCGACTCGGCGGACGCAAATATCGAGAAACCGGTCAAACCAAAAAAATCGCTGATCGTGCTGATCGCCACCTTGCTCGGCGGGTTGATTGCCGTGGCTTACGTACTGATCCGCAAAGCGTTGAACCGCGGCATTGAAGATCCGGAGGCCATCGAACAGCTAGGCATTCCTGTTTATGCCTCGATCCCGCTCAGTAAGGGACAGTCCCTTATTGAAAGCAATGTTAAGGGTAACGGCCGCTCCACTACTGGCTCTCTTCTGTTGGCAGTGAACAACCCCGCAGACCTTGCCGTGGAATCGTTACGCAGCCTGCGTACCAGCCTGCACTTCGCAACCCTAGAAGCCAAGAACAACATCCTGATGATCTCCGGCCCGAGTCCGGCTGTGGGCAAATCCTTCGTCTCGGGTAACCTGGCGGCCATCATCGCCCAGACCGGGCAGAAGGTGCTGCTGGTCGACGCCGACATGCGCAAGGGTTACCTGAACAAACTGTTCCGCAAAGACGTGAGTAATGGCTTATCTGACCTGCTAGCCGGCAAAATCGACCTGGACACCGCGACCCACGCGACCGAGGTGGATAACCTCCACGTCATCACCCGCGGACAGATTCCACCTAACCCATCGGAATTGCTGATGCACAGCAACTTCACCCAGTTTCTGGAAAACGTCAGCAGCCAGTACGACCTGGTCATCATCGACACCCCGCCGATCCTCGCGGTCACCGATGCCGCCCTGGTCGGACGCCAGGCGGGTACAAGCCTGATGGTGACCCGTTTCGGCGTCAATGCCGCCAAGGAAATCCTGGTGACCAAGCGCCGCTTCGAACAAAACGGCATTGTTATCAAAGGCGCGATTTTCAACGCCGTGGAACGCAAAGCGTCTGCCTACGGTTATGGCAACTACAGCTACTACCAATACGAATACGCTTCAGACAAATAACACCGGAATATCAGGGCAGCACCGCTGCCCTGATCGACCCATGAGAGCCTCTGCATGCCTCCCCAGCATCCGCCACCCCGCTGGTACCTGATCCAGTGCAAACCACGGCAAGACTCACGCGCCGAGGAAAACCTGACGCGCCAAGCCTTCAAGTGCTACCGCCCCACCCATCACATCGAACGTATCCAGCGCGGCCGTCGAACCACTTCGGTGGAGTCATTGTTCCCTGGCTACCTGTTCATCCAGCTCGACCAACTGAACGATAACTGGCACCCCATCCGCTCAACTCGCGGAGTGAACCAACTGGTGACGTTCGGCAAACAGCCTATCGCCGTAGCAGACGAACTCATCGACCAACTCAAACAACGACTCAGAGAAAATCCGCAAGAATCCGTATCGCTTGAGCCCGGAGACCGCGTGCGAATCAACAGCGGCAGCTACAAAGAACTCGAGGCCATCTTCCTCTCCCGCGACGGCGCCGAACGCATCGTAATCCTCCTTCAACTCCTGCATCGCGAACACACCCTTAGTATCCCGATCAGCGCCATAGAAAAAACCTGACCCCACACTCGCTCTCTAAAACAAAAACAATACATCCGCATCCCCCCCCTGTAGGAGCTGCCAGAGGCTGTGATCTTTTGACCTTAAACCACGCTATAGCCCCTTCCCGTAAAAACACCCGCCGCACGTACCTGACAAAGCCCCCCCTGCCACTACAATCAATTACGCCGCTTTCCACCAAAACCCGAATCTGCACCGCCTAAAACTTCATATAAATATCAAAAAGCCACTACTCCAGCAAGTCATTCCCAAAACTGAATCCGTGATCCATTACTCACAACACACAGTCCTGTATGTAGGATCTTTCAGTGGGGACTGTATTTGCCTTCACTTTTCCTACCAAATCAGTAAAATGCGCCGTCGGCTGAGAAAACAGCTCATTTCGGCGGGATGCCATTGCACAGACCTCCTGTTGTGCAGCAGTCAAGGAAAGACTTATCTCCTCTGCGTGCTATTAACCGAGCAAAGACTCGGCCCTGCCTGATTGATCCTTTCTCCCTAAAAATTGCCAGCGCTTGCGCATTCGGCTCACGTCGCACCCACGGCGCACGTTCTCAGGAAACCAACGGTAAATCCTGGGGCGGTAGCGTGCCAAAAACCTTGATATTGGCCAAGGCAAGTGCGTCCCCCGCCACGGATATGGGGAACGCCACGACAAGGACCGGTTTGTGCCTCAGGCCCAAACAGTAACTCCAGCCGCATGGAGGTAATTCCTCCTCTCAGCGGGCACAGCCTGGACGGCTATGTCCATCCAACGCGAGGGACCTTATCTTGATACGCAAGCGCAGCACCACGATGCCAGCAGGCCGCAGCCTTACGTTCTGGGCTCAATGGCTGGCCGCAACCTCCGTACTCATTCTCCTTCTTTGCGCACTGGCTGTGATGAAGACAGGGGACGTCGATACCCAATACCGCATGCTTAGCGCGTTCATGCTGCTGGGTTCGGTACCGGCGTATTCCATGATGCAGGTCTACCACAAGCATCATGGCTACGTGGTCGGACTTGGCCGTCTGCTTGCCGGATGGCTAGTGTTGCTCTCGGGCTTGATGGTTATAGCCTTCATCACCAAGACCAGCGAACTATTCTCCCGCGAAGTGATCCTGACGTGGATCTTCGCTGGTTTCGCACTGCAAGCTTGCCTGTACTTGCCATTGCATAATCTGGCCAGACGCTACCAACAGAAACTTCAGGCTGCTCGCACGTCGCTGATCGTCGGCACGGGCGAGTTGGCCCTCGACCTTGCAGACAAACTAGCCCTGCAAAAAAACGAACCGCTGATAGGCTTAGTGGCGACGGACGACCTGCCGTTACCAAGCGATAGCCTTTACCCTATTCTGGGCAGTCTCGCCCACTTGCGCGACCTGATCGCGACCCATCGCATTCGCCGACTTTACATAGCATTGCCACTGACCGAAGCCGAAAAGATCGAGGAACTTTACATCGATTTGCTGGACTCCAGCGTCGACGTCATCTGGATTCCCGACCTGCGAAGCTTGATTCTGCTGAACCACTCAGTATCGAAAATCGAGGGGCTCCCTGCGATCCACCTAAATGAGAGCCCGCTAACCTCTTACCCGACCGCAGCGCTCTCCAAAGCCTTACTGGATCGCACCGTCGCACTGCTCGCCATTATCATGCTCAGTCCGGTGTTATTGGTCACCGCCCTCGCGGTGAAGATGTCATCGCCCGGCCCCGTGCTGTTCAAACAAAAACGCCATGGCTGGAACGGTAAGATCATCAAGGTCTGGAAGTTTCGCTCCATGCGCATGCACGACGACCAGGAAGTCAAACAGGCTAGCCGTGAAGACCCACGCATCACCCGAGTCGGTCGCTTTATCCGCCGCACCTCCATTGATGAATTGCCGCAGCTGTTCAATGCGCTGCAGGGCCGCATGTCGCTGGTTGGCCCGCGACCTCACGCCGTGGCCCATAACGATTACTACACCGGAAAAATTGATGCCTATATGGCTCGACACCGAATCAAACCTGGGATTACCGGACTGGCACAGATCAGCGGTTACCGAGGAGAGACGGAAACTATTGACAAGATGGAGAAGCGTGTAGAGCTGGATCTTGCATATATCAATAACTGGTCGTTGTGGCTGGACATCAAGATATTGATCAAGACGCCGTTCACGCTGCTATCGAAGAATATTTACTGAAGCGTGTCGCCCTTTCGTTACAGCACTTATTCAGCGCAACCCTCGACACTACCAAACACCAATATTATGGCCTGTATCTAATGAAAACCCTCTGCGTCTTTGGCACCCGTCCCGAAGCTATCAAGATGGCTCCACTGGTTCTTGCACTTGCGTCTGACGATCGTTTCGATGCAAAGGTCTGCGTTACAGGCCAACACCGCGAGATGCTCGACCAAGTGCTTGACCTGTTTGCCATCCAGCCAGATTTCGATCTGAACATCATGAAACCCGGCCAGGACCTGACGGACGTCAGTACGGCAATCATGCAAGGCTTGAAGAGCGTATTTGCGCAATTCAAACCGGATGTTGTTTTGGTACACGGAGACACCGCGACCACCTTTGCAGCCAGTCTTGCGGCCTACTACCATCAAATTCCGGTCGCGCACGTGGAAGCGGGCCTACGGACGGGCAACCTCTATTCGCCATGGCCTGAAGAAGGCAACCGTAAGCTCACAGGCGCACTGGCCAACCTGCACTTCGCCCCAACTGAAACCTCGCAAGTCAACTTGCTGCATGAAGGCGTCACCCCTGAGAGCATCATCATCACAGGCAACACGGTAATCGATGCTTTGCTTGGCGTCATAGCACGCCTGGATCAGGATCAGGCGCTAAACAGCAGAGCGGCGGCACCCAGCGCGTTTCTTGATCCTAGCCGCAAGTTGATCCTCGTTACTGGCCATCGTCGAGAAAGTTTCGGCGACGGCTTTGAGCGAATCTGCCAAGCGCTAATGGAGGTTGCCCAGCAACATCCAGAGGTCGATATCGTTTATCCCGTGCATCTCAATCCCAATGTCCGCGAGCCTGTCAATCGTCTACTGACTGGGATCGACAATGTCCATTTGATTGAGCCTCTGGACTACCTCCCTTTCGTCTACATGATGAGCCGCGCGCACATCATCCTGACCGACTCTGGCGGCATTCAAGAAGAAGCGCCTTCGCTGGGCAAACCGGTACTAGTAATGCGCGATACGACAGAACGACCGGAAGCAGTCGCCGCTGGCACAGTGAAGTTGGTCGGTACCCAAACCGCCAACATCGTCCGGGAATTGAACCGCCTACTGATCGACCCAGTTGCTTACCGCACAATGAGCGTTGCCCATAATCCCTATGGTGACGGCAACGCTTGCCAACGCATTCTTGAAACGCTACTCGGCCATCACACTTCCAACTAGAGAGCCATCACTTCGCTCGACGGCAATCAAGTTAACATCGAATTCAACTATCATTAAGCAAGGACGTTTCATGCCTTTCGCAACCATCTCTGTCATTGGTCTCGGCTATATCGGTTTGCCCACAGCGGCCGTATTCGCTTCACGCAAGAAAAAAGTCATCGGAGTTGACGTTAATCAAAGCGCGGTAGATATCATCAATCGCGGACAAATTCATATCGTTGAGCCAGACTTGGACATGGTTGTGCACGCAGCCGTAACTGAAGGTTATTTACGCGCAACTACCAAACCAGAACCTGCTGACGCATTTCTAATTGCCGTACCGACACCTTTCAAGGGCAACCATGAACCGGATCTGAGCTATATCGAGTCCGCCAGTAAAAGCATTGCCCCGGTACTGAAGAAAGGCGACTTGGTTATTCTTGAATCGACTTCTCCGGTAGGAGCCACCGAGCAGATGGCCGCGTGGCTTTCTGTCGCTCGTCCGGACTTGAGCTTTCCGCAAACCCATGGTGAAAGCTCAGACATCCGAATTGCTCACTGCCCTGAGCGCGTATTGCCGGGCCACGTACTGCGCGAACTAGTACAGAATGACCGGGTAATCGGGGGCATGACGCCGAAGTGTTCAGAACTAGCCATTAGTCTCTACAAGATCTTCGTCCAAGGCGAATGCATTGTCACCAATGCCCGCACAGCGGAAATGTGCAAACTTACTGAAAACAGCTTCCGCGACGTAAATATCGCTTTCGCCAATGAACTTTCGATGATCTGCGATAAATTAGACATTAGTGTTTGGGAGCTAATTCGTCTGGCAAACCGCCACCCCCGAGTTAACATACTTCAACCCGGCCCTGGTGTCGGAGGTCACTGCATTGCAGTTGACCCATGGTTTATTGTCAGCAAGACACCGGAACAAGCGAAATTAATTCGCACAGCTCGTGAAGTAAATGATAGCAAACCTCAATGGATAATTGAGAAAGTTAAACTAGCAATTTCCGAATTCTTGAAAGACAAACAAGACAGAACGGCGCGAGATATTACCATTGCGTGCTTTGGGCTAGCATTCAAACCGGATATCGATGATCTTCGAGAAAGCCCTGCACTTGCCATCGCAATGCAAATAGCGGCCTTGCATTCCGGTCGCGTATTCACAGTCGAACCAAACATAGAAAAACTACCTGACAATCTAGTGACAAAGCTCGAGCTCACCAATATCGAACGTTCGTTAGCGGAGGCGGATATCGTGCTACTACTTGTTGATCACAAGGAATTTAAAGACACACCAAAAAATCTATTTTTAGAGAAGATCTGTATTGACGCACGCGGCATTCTTAGTTGACAAACACCACTCCAGCAACACGCAACTAAAATCGTGCAGTAGTTTCACACTGGAAAGCAAGCCCATGGAACTTATAATTGAAAAAAAGCCTATTTTTAATAGTCGCGAACATTAAATAAATTCTCTATGCACCACATAACAATTGAAACGACTAATTTACAGCGTAAAACTCGTAACCAGCCAAATTAAAAATCCACACCAATCAAGCTTTATCTATACTATAAAAACTGCGAACAACCATTTTTTAGATATAAACGATATATAACCATAGGTAAGTCACGCCTTCAAAATCGTTATCCGACCCATCAAATAAAAATGGAGGAAGGTATGAACAGGAACACTCGAAGATGCTAGACCGAGCACTTGGAAAACTATTCAAAAATACCGGCATGTTGACGAGTGCTAATTTACTTGCAAGCGCCGCAGCATTCGTGATCATTCCGATTTTTATCAGAAAGCTAGGATATGCCGATTTTGGCGTTTTAACGTTAGTTCAAACCATCACATTAATCGCTATTGCTTTAACAAATTTTCAAGTTTGGCAACCAATATCTAGGCAGTTATCAGAAGGCTGCGAGAACAAAGATGAATATTTACTTACCGGATTTTTACTCGAATACACTGGCACTATAATTTCTTTAGCCCTAGGTCTTTCAACTGCCATTTTCCTATTACTCATCCTTAAACTTGATGGAATTATATTTTTATGGCTGATTCCGTGCGCACTGACAATTATCAGTTCGCCAAGCGGCACACTATTATCAAACCTTCGAGCCGAAAACAAATATACCACCATTGCTATTTACACTCTCCTACCTGCAGGAATAAAACTTATCCTTGCATTAAGTTTAACTGTACATAGCATATTAGATGCTCTCTGGATCAATGCTCTGGGGGATTCAGTAAAAATTGCATTCATTGCAGCAACATTCTTCAGCGTGCGAAAAGCCAGATGTCGACCATTAAATTTATTATTCACACAATCTAAATGGGGATGGCTTGCCCAGATCGCGGACCTACCCGTTATTTATTTAGATCGCCTACTTGTAGGTGCCATATTTGGCCTAGAGCTATTATCGCTCTACCATATAATGAAAAGAATTTCTGGCGTCTTTTTACAATTCGCAGGCCCTATATACCAAATATTATACCCAGAGATGCTGAACGATATCAAAAACAATGGGCTAAACTGTGCCTTGGAGCGCTCATACAAGCTTGGAATTATTTTATTTGTAGCTGGCACATTAGGACTTCTTATTCTATACATGACATCCCAATACTGGCTACATTACTTCATCACAAACGAAGTAGCTAACAAAGGATATGAAGACTACATCTTTTGCTTCTTAGCAATTCAGACACTGGTTGCTTCTTTTATTTTTATCCACCCCCTACTTTTAGCAGTCGGCGGATACAAACAGACCATGATAATAACTTTCACCTCTAACATTATCTTTGTCGCCAGTATACTATTAATGTCCACATTTGGAATGTGGGGTTTAATCGCAGCAAATAGCGTTCAATACGTTTTTTCCATTGCCCCAAAGTTCGCACTTATCTATAAAGAAAAAAAAGGAGTACAACATGATTCCTAACAAAATTCATTACTGCTGGTTTGGAGGCCAACCATTTCCAGCATTGATTAAGCGTTGTATGGCGAGCTGGCATGCAAATTTAGAAAATTTTGAGATCATCGAATGGAATGAAAGTAACACCCCCATTGATGAACATCCATATATGAAACTAGCGTATGAAAAAGGCAAATGGGCATTTGTAGCCGATTATATGCGCATGCTTGCCCTCTATGAACATGGAGGTATTTATCTTGATACTGACATGGAAGTAATCAGACCTTTGAGCGACCTTCTAAACAACAAGTTATTCATGGGCTTTGAAACATCGACACAAGTTAGTGCAGGGATCATTGGAGCCGTCGCAGGCGACGCATTCTTCCTCGACTGCATGAACGCCATGAACCAAAATATCGCAGGAAAAAAGCCTCAATTCATCACTATTCCATTGATAATGGGCAATATTCTCAACACCTCAAATCACAGCAACTACATTTACCCAAAAGAATTTTTCTACCCGTACAACCCGTATTGTCAAGAGAGCACAACCAGCCAATTAATGTTTTCCGACATCACCGAAAATACATATGCAATACATCATTGGAACGCTTCTTGGACGAAGCCAAAAACATATATTGACTATCTAATCCACATACTCCGCTACGCCAAAAAGACATTTCCAATATGACCCCCCTCACTCTATCTGTAGCTCGACTAGCTAAATTAAACCAACTAGTCACGCTAATAGTCATAGGCTCTATTGGCTATTTTCTAGATATAAACACTCTCACTTCCTGGATTGGCTTCTGCACCTGTATTCTTCTGGCGCTTCTAATTAGCGCCACATACCTGAACAAGGTAAAAGGATTCATTTTACTCTGGACCTTGTTATTTGTAAGTTATGCCTCAGTAAACTGTGCGGCCCTAGTTGGTGATTTTTTCATATTCCTAATATCAATCAGATACTATTTATTAGTTCCAATACTTGCATTCTGCCTCTATGCACTTAAACTAAAAAATTTGCAAAAACTTCTAACCCAATGGGAGTTGCTTTTTGCCATTCAAATCCCAATACTAGCAATCCAATATCTTGTCTACTACCCATTGTCCAACTCTTGGGACTCCATGGTGGGGACGTTTGGCGGCTCTCCCCTTAGCGGCGGTAACAGCGCCGGACTTGCTCTGTTTCTAGGCTTACACCTGTGCTTAGTGCTAGCAAGACAATTATACTCATCGATAAAATTTAAATATTTTGCCGCAAACATAATAGCAATTTTTAGCGTCAGTTTACTTGCCGAAATCAAATACCTAATATTTATCACTCCTATTATATTTATACTTTCAAGACCAAAAGTGTTATTTGCCAACCCTCTAAAGCTGATGTTAATCGTGATCATTGGATCAGCACTCTCGTTAATGCTGCTATATGGCTATTATTATATATTTTATTCCAGTTTTTTAAATTCATTCTCAGATATATTTGTATACCTATCTCCTGAATTGCTAGATTACAGCTATACCAATCCGGATACCGGAGAGGTAGGTCGGATTGCGGCGATCGGAATTTGGTACTCGAGCAACGAGCATAATATACTCTCGCTACTATTCGGATCGGGTCTACTGTCAACAAAACAAGATTTTTTCCTAGGAGGCGGGGGGGCTCTACAGGCTCACAGTAGCTTCCAGTTGGGCAACACAACCTTATCTGCCATGTTATGGGAATGGGGTATAGCAGGTGTAATTATATCCATGGCTCCTCTGATTGTTGGAGCTTCATATTCTTTTAAAGCACTAAGAGCATCAACGACAAACATAAATAAAGTGACATCCAGCTTTGCCTTTTCGGGATGCATCGTATGCCTCTTATTTTATCCGTACACTTTAAGCCTTACGACCACCATTCAAGCCCAATGGCTTCAAGCATTAGTAATTGCTTTAGCATTTAAAGCATCACAAGAACAGACTAAAAACGCCAAATTGACTCTTAGGACACAAACATGACTATTAATATTTTATTTGTGTGCCGAGATAGAATGCCCCTCTGGAGAGTAGATATATCTGTACTTTTTGGTAAATACATGCGGAGCCTCGGCTGGAAGTTTTCATGGTTTGCTATTGGGGATAGACATAAGCCCACCTGGATGCTGAATGATCAAAGCACATCGGTCAAAAAGTGGAAAACCCCACTCGGCTTATATCTAGCTGAACGATATAGGGACTTGCTAGCAGTTATATCCATTGTAAAAACTGCCCCTGATATAGTGGTGGTCAGAGATGATTATTTCTCGATGCTATTAATTGGCGCCATATGCAAACTAAAAAAAATACCATGCGTATATTGGATGTCCTTTTTAATGGAAGAAGGCTATATACAGCTTGGTTATCAGCGCAAGGGATTAGGCGGTCTACTTCGCAGAATATATGGTCGAACGTATCGACAATTAGGCAAAATAGCATTGTATTTACCAACGCACGTTATCGTTCAAAGTGAAAAGATGCAAGAAAGAATCTTTCAAGAAAAACTGTATCTTAGAGAATCAACTGTCATGCATATGGCCGCTGACATCCAAGCTACTGCAACTATACAGCCAACACCAACAAATATAGAATTTTTAAACATAGGTTACTCAGGTTCAATATCATGCTTGAGAGGATTTGAGGAAGTCTTCAAATCGGTAAAACTTCTACAAAGAAAGAATATCAAGATAAATCTTCATTTGGTTGGCTGGTATGAAACCATTATTGATCAGATTCGATTGGAAAATCTTCTACAAGAACTGTCCATTTCGGCAGACGTTATAATGCATGGGCGTAAATCATGGGAGGAGTCCTGTGCTACTATGGCAGGTTGCGACGTTTGCATATCTCCAATACCTGAAAACATTTTATATGATGTTGCAAGCCCAACAAAGATATTTGAATACATGGCGCTAGGTAAACCAGTAATAGCAACACAACATTCGTATCAGGACCAATTAATAGCAGAGTCTGGAGCGGGTTGGTCATGTGCTCTGGAAAGCAAGCAGCTCGCAAGTACAATCATGGAAATTTCCATGTTGAAGGATGAGCTAAAAGAAATTGGGCAGTTAGGCTACGAGTTTATTTGCAAAAAACACACTTATCAGCAACGAGCAATTGCGCTAGACAGCTTTTTTAGAACGCTCATAAAAGATAAACCTCAACCACAAAACCCTAGCAACTAGCGCAAACTAAAAGTAACTGCCAAAAATTATGCATAGTTGTAACGTTCGTGAAACTTCGATAGAGCGCTACTAGCAACAATATAGCTTCCCGAACACGTACACCCATAAAAATACAAGAGGTTTTTTCTTGAGCAAATCTAAGAAACTTATTTTAATGATCGGGCCCCATATTTTAGGAAAAGGGGGAATTTCATCTGTTATAAACAACTATAAAGCTTCAGGCCTCTTTGTAGAGGAAAATATTTCCTACATATCTACATGGATTGAAGGAAGCTTTATTAGAAGGCAAATCCATTTCTTACTTTCAATACTTAAAATCCTAATTAAATTTACCACTTGCAACGTAAAAGTAATTCACATCCATGTTGCTCAACGGGGGAGCTTTTACAGAAAAGCACTTATAATAAGAATATCTAAATTATTTTCAGTCCCCGTAATATTACACCTGCATGCTAGCGAGTTTGATAAATTTTATGGAGGATCTAATAATTTCTTACAATCCATAATAAGGTCAATCTTAGCGAAGTGCGACGTGATAATTTGCTTGTCGGAAAGCTGGGCTCACTACATAAAACAAATACAGCCCATTGCTAAAACTCAGATACTTAATAACTATGTCGTACCAATTAAACCTAAACCTAGCACCCCAAAAATATATGATTTATTATTCCTAGGTAGAATCGGTGCAAGAAAAGGTCTATTCGATCTTTTAGACGTTATACGAAACGACTTAGACCATTTGGAAAATATTAAAATTGCTGTAGGCGGCGATGGCGATGTTGATGAGCTTTTTTCATACATCAACAGCAACAACCTTCAAAAACAAGTAGAGTATGTTGGTTGGATCACCGGAGAGCAAAAAGAACAACTAATACACTCAAGTCGATTTGTTATATTGCCGTCATACGGGGAAGGCATGCCCATGTCGTTACTTGAGGCAATGTCTGCAGGAGTTCCAATTATAGCTACTAATGTGGGAGGAATTCCGAGCCTAATCACACATGGTAAAAGTGGATTTATATTTGAGCCGGGAGATAAAGAAGCATTAAAAGCAATTATTTTCTCTATAATGGATAATAAAATAGACGAAGCCCAGATGGGTATAGAATCATTGGCACTCTACAATCAAAAATACTCGCCAGAAATCGTTTTAAATCTACTATCAAATATATACAAAAAATTTAATTAAATCACTTTACTCCTGGCTTTAAACCCTCTTCACAAATCTCCTCAGATATTTATTATGAAAGATCAAGCACTGAGGTTAAACACATAAACCAGGTATAAAATTAAGACTTGGTGTCCATGATTTTCTCAGCATAACGCTACCAACGCTGTCAAATACTACCCCCTGAGAATGACTATGCAAAGAATTGAAGTTTTGGGTTGCCCCATGGATGTTTTATCTATGGATAAAACTGTCGAATACATCCACGACGCAGTTGCTGCCGGTCGCTTCACTCAGCATGTAGTAATAAATGTCGCTAAATTGGTGAACATGCGTGACGATTTTCAACTAAGCGAGTCAATCCGCTCATGTGACATCATCAATATTGATGGCATGGGAGTAGTTCTGGGCGCTCGTTTTCTTGGCCACACTGTACCGGAGCGAGTCGCTGGTGTAGACCTGTTTCATGAATTGTTAAAAATGAGTGCAACTAATGACTTTTCTGTATTCCTGCTGGGAGCGAAAGAAGACATCGTTTCTACAGCAGCCCGTAATGTAACGGCCCTTTACCCATCGCTCAAAATAGCCGGTTATCACCATGGTTATTTTTGGGATGATGAAGCAGCGCTGGTCGATAAAATCCGTGCGTCACGAGCACAATTATTATTTGTTGCAATTACTTCCCCTATGAAAGAGAACTTTATCAACCGCTGGCGTGATCAGTTAGGTGTCAGTTTCGTAATGGGAGTTGGTGGAACTTTTGACGTAGTAGCCGGAAAAGTCAAACGCGCGCCTAAATGGATGCAGAAATACGGACTGGAATGGTTCTACAGGGTTATCCAAGAACCGGGAAGAATGTGGCAGCGTTATCTGAATACAAATAGCAAATTCGCATGGTTACTATTAAAGGAAAAACTTAAGCGCTCTTCATAGCGCTAAGGCAAGCTACACGTGACTCACACCGCCCGATCTTTATTTCTGAGGATTTATTTTGTCGCAAAAAATATTAATCACCGGTGGTGCCGGTTATATCGGTTCGCACACTACAGTAGCATTAATTGATGCAGGCTTTGAAGTAACGGTTCTAGACAACTTCTGCAATAGCTCGATTAAATCGCTCGAACGAATTGGTACGATTTGCGACAAAACTCCTGAACTTATTAAAGGAGATATTCGCGATCGGGAATTGCTGGATGATATCTTCGCCTCCCGAAACTTCAGTGCAGTAATGCACTTCGCTGGCCTTAAAGCTGTAGGTGAAAGCGTTCGTGAACCACTAGCATATTATCAAAATAATGTTGGAGGTAGCATCACGCTATGTCAGGCCATGGCCAACGCAGGTTTATTTAATTTAGTATTCAGCTCCTCCGCTACCGTCTACGGCGAACCAACACAAATGCCCATTTGTGAAAATTTCCCAACAGCTGCACCTACAAATCCTTATGGCCGTTCTAAATTAATGGCCGAGGAAATGCTGAAGGATTTAGCGTATTCTGACCCTCGCTGGAGCATCGCACTATTACGTTACTTCAATCCAGTCGGAGCACACTCAAGTGGTTTGATCGGTGAGGACCCCAATGGCATTCCCAGTAATTTGATGCCATATGTTAGTCAAGTCGCTATAGGCAAACTTCCGGAACTTTCAGTTTTCGGCGGCGATTATCCAAACCGGGACGGTACTGGCATACGAGATTATATTCATGTGGTTGATCTAGCCGAGGGGCATATCAAGGCGTTGCAGGTGATTAACCAAAAAAATGGAATTAATATTTGGAATCTCGGGACTGGTACGGGCTATAGCGTGTTGGAAATCATTCGCGCTTTTGAGCAGGCTAGCGAGCAGGCAGTGCCTTTCCGGATTGTCGACCGGCGTCAAGGAGACATAGCTGAATGCTGGGCTGACCCAACCAAAGCTGAACTAGAACTCGGTTGGAAGGCCAAGCGTGGACTGCAAGATATGATGGTAGACACATGGCGCTGGCAGTCGCTCAATCCACTGGGTTACGATACTAAATAACATTAAGAGCTTTACATCTAAGAAAATTTTTTCGCTCAACTTTCGAAAAACTAGTGGTTGAAGCTATTTTTTAAAATAGCCTGATGCTATCGCGCCCTTATCTTTCCCCTGCTGGTGATTTTAATGGAAAAGCCAATTGGAGCGATGCTAAGCCGAGATGGGTCTTTTTGCGATCAAGGTCGCCAGCAAGCACTGGTAGTGAGCGCACTACAAAACCACTTGTTGTCAATGTTTTATTTACATTTAACATCTGAATCTCGTAAAAAATGGTTACTCATAGCAGCTCAGGCTTGCAATACAGCACCGTCCTACAATACCCTAATGCCAAGTAACCATCAGGGATTATCCTTTCAAGGAGCATGAACATGAAAAAACTACTGGCCTTGGCCCTCGTTACCTCCATCAGCCTGCCATTGATGGCTGCTGAAACCGCTCCTGCAAAGGCGCCTTCTACCGCTGCAAAACCTGGAGCATCTTCCGAGTTGTCCCTGTCCACTCCAATCGCTGGCGGTGTAACCGTCGGTACTGGTCTGGCAATCGGCGCTGGCGTAATCGCTGCCGGTGTTGCTGCTTCCAACAGCGGTGGCGGCGGTAACGACGGTACCCCAGGTACTACCGGCACCACTGGTACTACCGGCACTACTGGTACCACTCGGTAACAGCCCCCCGCTTAAAGTTCGATACGCTAACCTCCCAGCCTTGCTGGGGGGTTTTGTTTTGCCTATTCCCTTGAGCAATTTCGACAATGAATCGCGCGCTTCCCCTGGCCATGCTGGTTGGCCTGACCCTGCAAGGCTGCATTTTCTCCCCTGGTCAGCACATGGACACGGGCAATCTGGTACGTGAAGGTTCCCCGGAAAGCAGCCGTATCGAGCTGGTTCCGATTACACCGAAGCTGGTCGCTATTGAAGCGGCGGCAGACCACTCCAACGTGGTAGCCCCGGAGCTCCTGCGCTATCAACCGGCCGAGTACCGGATTGGTGCTGGCGACCTGATCTACATCACCGTTTGGGATCACCCCGAGCTGACTGCTCCGTCCGGTCCACAGCAGCAAATTGAAGCAAACGGACGCCTGATTCGCCCGGATGGCACGCTCTTCTATCCCTATGTAGGTACCATCGAAGCGGCCGGCAAAACCATTGACGAACTGCGTTCGATCATTGCCTCTCGCCTGGCCAAGGTTGTTGCCGAACCTCAAGTGGATGTCAGCATCCTGCGCTTTGTCAGTCAGAAAGTGATTCTCTCGGGGGCCTTTGGTAAAACTGGCCAGTTGCCGATCACCAACACGCCTTTGAGCCTGTTGGACGCTGTTGGCCAAGGTTCAGTACAAACCGGCACTGCCGATATTTCCGGACTGGTGCTTAAGCGCGACGGCCGTGAATACCTGATCGATCTCGACGCACTCAATCGCAAAAACTCGAATCTGCACAATCTCTACCTGAAAGACGGCGACCAATTGCACCTGCCCTACAACGACCAGAAAAAGGTCTATTTGTTGGGTGAAGTCACTGCAGCCCGTCCGCTTATTTTCAAGGGTAGCAACATGAATCTCACCGATGCCCTTGGCAGTGTTGGTGGCCTACGTCAGGAAACCTCCAGCGGCAAGGAGGTTTATGTAATCCGTGGGGTTGAGAATCTGGCAGACGAACCAGTCAAGGTGTTCCAGATAGACTTGAAGTCGCCGTCTGCGTTTGCCCTTGCCCAGCAGTTCAAACTGAAGCCCCAGGATGTGGTTTATGTCGGCCCGGCCGATGTCACCCGCTGGAACCGCTTTATCAGCCAGGTCTTCCCAACTGCCAACCTGCTGCGTACGGGTGTTGCTATTCAAGATGACATGGGCAGCGAAAACTAAGATTTGGAATTCTTGTGAAATTTCTGCGACTGGCCACCCTAACGGTGGCCTCCTTGCTGGTAAGCGCCTGCAACCCGTTGATGACCGCTTCCATGGATACGCTGAGGGCAGCTTTCGAAGGGCCTGAGCCTCTGGAACTCACACGGCAGCAGGTCGATGCGACTCCGTACTACCAGATCACTATCGCGGCACCTACGGGTGAAGCCGTGATGGCACTGGTGCGTCTGCAGGATGGTGTGGGTTTCTGGATGGCTTCGACCCGCCAGATCCTGATGCTTGAGGACGGCCTGGCCATTCGCAGTGTCGGTTTCAACGACAATCTGGATGGCACTCGCTTCGACGGCGTGTCCCCGTTCAAGACCGGACTGCACCGTATTCCCGATGGCTTGCAAACCCGACGTCAGGTGGACTTTAACGACGGTTATCGAATGGGTGTCAGCGTAACCAGCCGTTTCAACAGGAAAGGCCTGGAGACCGTGCACATCCTCGACCGCGATGTGGAACTGCTGCGCGTGGACGAAGAGATCGCGATGGACGGTCTGGGCTTCACCGCGCAGAACCGCTACTGGGTCGACCCCGCCGATGGTTTCATCATGGCCAGCGAGCAACACCTGACCCCCGAATTGCCCCTACGCATTGTTCAAGTGCGCCCGAATAAGCCGGTAGTGCAATGATTTTTCGCTCTTCCTGGCTGCTTTGCTGCAGCCTGCTCATGACTTTTGCCGCAAATGCTGACTCGCTGGTCACGGTGCAGGGCGATGCCGCCAAGCCCGGGCGTTACTCGATTGTGGACGGCACGCGCCTGCATGACGTGCTGCTGGAGGCTCAGGTGAGTCCCAAGGCTTATCTGCTCGGGGCCGCCTGGCTGCATACCCCTCTGCGTGATGCGCAAGAGCGTCTCAAGGTTGGTGTTCTTTTCGATCTGTCGACCTTGCACAGTAATGCGCTAGTGGGCGATCAGGCTGGATTGGCGGCACTTGCCGCACGTCTTCGCGACAAGGTGCAGGCCATGCCGGTGACAGGACGCAAGATCGCCCAACTTGACCCGGTGCAGGTTGAATTGAACCGCGTTGATAACCGCTTCCTGAGTGACGGCGATGTACTGCTTTACCCGCTTCGCCCAACCACGGTTCGGATCGAAGGCGCGGTGCTGGGTGAGTGCGAATTGCCGTTCCAACCTTTACAGGCAGCGATTGACTATCTGAAAGACTGTCCCCGTGATCCAAACGCTGACGCCGACTGGCTGTTCGTGATTCAGCCTGACGGCCGGGTATTCAAGGGCGGTGTGGCGTTATGGAACGAAACCACATCCGTACCTCCGGCTCCGGGCGCACGCATTTATGTGCCAGTGCACAACAGCAAACAAGGCGATCCCACGCCTGATCTGAATACCGAACTGGCTGCCTTCATTGCCACCCAGCCATTGCTGGAGGTGAAGCCATGAAGTATCACTTGATCCCTTGCTTATTGTTGGGTTGCAGCACGTGGGCGGTGGCAGAGCCGCGCTATACCCAGAACGATTTCGGCGGTGTGGGGCTGCTGCAAACGCCTACTGCGCGTATGGCGCCTGCGGGTGAGTTGTCACTGAACGCTAACCGTACCGATCCTTACAGTCGTTACAGCGTGTCGTTTCAGCCGTTCGATTGGTTGGAGGGTTCGTTCCGCTACACCGCTATTACCAACCGCGATTATGGTTCGGAAGAGTTGAGTGGCAACCAAAGCTATAAGGACAAGGCAATCGACGCCAAAGTGCGCCTGCTCGAAGAGTCTCACTGGATACCGCAAGTGGCACTGGGTGCGCGTGACATTGGTGGTACCGGCTTGTTCTCCAGCGAATATTTTGTCGGCAACAAACGCTTTGGCAATTTTGACCTGAGCCTGGGCCTGGCATGGGGTTACATCGGCAATCGTGGTGACATGGACAATCCGTTGGGCTGGATCGACGACAAGTTCGATGAACGTCCCACTACCAACAGTAGTCAGGCGGGTGACTTCAACGGCAACCAGTACTTCCGCGGATCGCCCTCCTTCTTTGGCGGCGCAACTTACCAAACGCCCTGGGACCCACTGTCTCTGAAGCTCGAATACGAAGGCAACGACTACCAGCACGAGCCGCAGAACAACAACCAAATCCAGGACTCGCCAATCAACCTCGGCTTCGTTTTCAAAGCCAACGACTGGATCGATCTGCACGCTGCCTGGGAACGCGGCAACACTGCGATGTTCGGCATCACCATGCACACCAACTTTGCAACCCGCAAGGCGCCGACCAAAAGCTTCGACCCGAAGCCCGAGCCTGTGTCCGACACCAAACCCATGGTCGCGCCGCAAGATGTGCAGTGGGCCGGTGTCGCCAAGCGTCTGCAAAACAACGCAGGCTACACGGTTTCGCGTATCACCCAGCGGGATTCCGAGGTGATTGTCTATGGCGAACAGGGGCGCTATTTCCACACGCCGAAAGCCGTTGGCCGCGCTTCACGCATTCTGGACAACAGCGTCAACGACGAGATCGACTGGTTCACCATGGTCGACACGCGCTACAGCCTGCCGGTCGAGGAAGTCAGCCTGCCGCGGGATACCTTCCGTGAAGTGATGCAAGAGGATCGTCCGCTGGAAGACCTGCGTCGGGTGACCGAGATGAACGTCCCGGTACCGCATCAGGAAAAGACCCTGTTCGAGCAAAAGCCTGACCCGCTTAGCTATGGCCTGGGTCTGGGCTACAAGCAAAACGTCGGCGGCCCCGACGGGTTCCTGTTGTACCAGTTCAGTGCGGACTTGAACGGCGAGTATCGCTTCAAGCCTGATCTGTGGTGGAGCGGCACCCTGAGCGCGAACCTGGCGAACAACTTCGACAAGTTCAAGTACGACGCACCTAGCGGTCTGCCACGTGTGCGTACCGACCTGCGCCAGTACATGACGACTTCGGAAGTGACGATGCCGACCTTCCAGATGAACAAGGTCAAACAGCTGGATGAAGACCTCTACGGCATGCTGTATGGCGGTTATCTGGAGTCAATGTTTGCCGGTGTCGGTGGCGAAGCGCTGTATCGTCCGATGGGCGAACGCTGGGCCGTGGGTGTGGACATGAACTGGGTCAAGCAGCGTGATTTCGATCAGGGCTTTGGTCTGCGTGACTACGACACCATCACCGGCAATGCCACGCTTTACTATCGCAGTGCGTTCCAGGACATTCTCGGTGCGGTCAGCGTTGGACGTTATCTGGCCAAGGACTACGGGGTGACCCTGGACCTGTCCCGTGAATTCAACAATGGCGTGCGTTTCGGTGGCTGGGTGACGGTGACCAATGCGACCAAGGAAGAGTACGGCGAAGGTAGCTTCGGCAAAGGCATTTACTTCTCGATTCCGTTCGACGAATTGATGGCCAGCTCCACCACCCGCCGTGCCAGCCTGGCGTGGACGCCGCTGACCCGTGACGGTGGTGCCGCACTGGCGCGCAGCTACTCGCTGTATTCCCTGACGGAGCGTCGCAACATCGACCTGTTCCACAACAACTTCTACAAGGTCACCGAATGAAGCAGCGGATCCTGCAAGCCCTGCCCAAACTGGCGTTTTTCGTGATCTTGCTGGTGCTGGTTTTCACCGGAATGCGCGGTGAGCCGGTGCCTCAGGTGTTCGAGAACCAGGACAAGCTGCATCACTGGGCAGGTTTTGCCTGCCTGACGGTGAGTGCCGATCTGGCGTTCCCCGGCACGCGGTTGATCTGGTTGTTGTTCTGGCCGCTGGTGGGCTCGATGGTGATTGAGCTGGAACAGAGCTTCATGCCGCTGCGCAGCGCGTCATGGGGTGACATGGTGGCCAATGCCACGGGTGTGACGTGCGGCATGTTGGTGATTCTGGCGTGGCGCGGGTATCGGAACACCAAGTTCAAAAAGGTGTCTGCGCTGGCGTCGTAAAGCGCTAGCCGTCCCACTGTGGGAGCGAGCTTGCTCGCGATGTTCTTCAGTTGACATCCATGTTGTCTGACAGACCTTCGCGAGCAAGCCCGCTCCCACATTGGTTTTGTGTACACCCTTTGGCACAACATCGGCTGTTGAAAAATAAACTCAACAAATCCTCTCCCCTGCCGACACCCTGTCAAAGCCTCACGGATTGAAAACGCCATGCGTAACAACCAGCCTATTACACAACGCGAACGAACCTTCCCCGCTCAGCAACGGTAGATTTCCACCACCGATGCCAAGGGCATGATCACCTACTGCAACGATGCCTTCGTTGAGATCAGCGGGTTTTCTCGTGATGAGTTGATTCGTGCGCCGCATAACCTGGTGCGTCACCCCGACGTTCCGGTCGCGGTGTTCGCGCACATGTGGGGCACTCTGAAGCAAGGCTTGCCATGGATGGGTATTGTGAAGAACCGCTGCAAGAGCGGCGATCACTACTGGGTTAACACCTACGTGACGCCGATCTTTGAAGGCAATCAGGTGATCGGTTACGAGTCGGTGCGGGTCAAGCCCACCGCAGAGCAGATCCGCCGTGCCGAAGCGCTCTACCAAAGCATCAATCAGGGCAAGTCGGCAGTACCTTCCGCCGATAAATGGCTACCGGTCCTGCAGGATTGGCTGCCGTTCATTCTAGTCAGCCAATTGAGCTTCATGATCGGTGCGTCGCTGAACTCCCATTGGGGGTTTGCCTTGGCGGCCGGTCTTTCGGTGCCGCTGGGCCTGATGGGCCTCCAGTGGCAACAGCGTGGCCTCAAGCGTTTGCTGCGCCTGGCCGAGCAGACCACCTCCGATCCGTTGATCGCCCAAATGTACACCGACAGTCGCGGCGCCCAGGCGCGTCTGGAAATGTCCATCCTCAGTCAAGAAGCACGCCTGAAAACCTGCCTGACGCGCCTGCAGGACACAGCCGAACACCTGACCGATCAGGCCAGGCAATCCGACGCCCTGGCGCACAACAGCTCCAACGGCCCGGAACGTCAACGGGTCGAGACCGAGCAGGTGGCCACTCCGGTCAACCAGATGGCCGCTACCACCCAGGAAGTCGCCAGCCACGTGCAACGCACCGCCGACGCCACCCAGGAAGCCAATCGCCTGACCGGTCGTGGTCGTGGTCGTGGTCGTGGTCGTGGTCGTGGTCGTGGTCGTGGTCGTGACATTGCCGGGGAAACCCGCGAAGCCATCCAGCGCCTGTCGGTAGTCGTCGGTGAAACCGGCGTGACCGTGACCCAACTGGCCAAGGACAGCAACGAAATCGGTGGCGTGGTCGACGTGATCAAAGGCATCGCCGACCAAACCAACCTGCTGGCGTTGAACGCTGCCATCGAAGCGGCCCGTGCCGGCGAGATGGGTCGTGGTTTTGCGGTGGTGGCCGACGAAGTCCGTCAGCTGGCGCAACGCACCAGCGAATCCACCGGGCAGATTCATGCGCTGATCGCCAAGCTTCAGCAAACCGCCGGCACCGCCGTGCAAACCATGGAAGCCGGGCATCGTCAGGCGGAAGAAGGCGTGGCGCGGGTACTGGAAGCGGACCAGGCACTGGTGGGCATCAGCGAAGCGGTGGCCAACATCACCGACATGACCACCCAGATCGCTGCCGCGACCGAAGAGCAAAGTGCCGCGGCCGAAGAAATCAGCCGCAACATCAGCAACATTTCGGAACTGGCGGACCAGACCTCGGAACAGGCGCAGAACTCGGCGTTGCTGAGTGAAGAGCTGACCAGGACTGCCAATACCCAGTATTCACTGGTGGAGCGGTTTAACCGCTGATTGTTGTTGATCAATAAAATGTATGGTCAGCCCATCTCCTGCAACCCCATGGGCTGTTTTCGGTAAAGCTGGCTTGCGCTAATGTATCCGGGCTCGTGGTGAGCGTTGCTGTAACAACACTCGGCCCTCGATGAGTAG
>NZ_JAHBDN010000028.1:0-1117 GCF_019956445.1 Pseudomonas sp. BF-R-19 | reverse complement strand
CAGCTCGAATGCGAACTGGCGGCGCATGCGGTCTCTGCCCACAGATCACAACAACAAGCGTAAACCCGGAGAACAAGAAATGTCCGATATCAAAGTCGTGGTGTATGGCGCCAGCGGTTACACCGGTAAACTGATTGCTCGTCATCTCGCAGCACGGGGCATCCCCTTCATCGCTGCCGGTCGCAGCGCAGCGAAGATCCACGAGCAGTTCGCCACCCAGCCGGAACTGAAGGATGCCCACTACGAGGTCGCCGAAGTGGCCAACGAGGAAGCGGCGCTGACTGCCTTCCTGGCGGGCAAGAGCGTTGTCTACAACACCGTGGGGCCGTTCATGCAACTGGCCGAGCCGATGGTGCGTGCGGCGCTGGCGGCCGGTTGTCATTACCTGGATAGCACGGGTGAGCAGGACTGGATGCTGTTTGTGCGGGAGCGTTATGCCTCTGCCTACGCTGAGCGCGGGCTACTGTTGATACCTGCTCTGGCATTCATGTGGACTACTGGCCACCTCGCGGCGGAAGTCTGTCTGGAAACTCCCGGTATCGACACACTGGATCTGGTCTATGTGACCCGTGGCTCGCTGCCGTCAGTGAGTTCGACTCTGTCCTTCCTGCGTATGTGCTGCCAGCCGCAGTACCACCTGGCGCAGAAGCAGTTGGTGGCCTGGGAACCGGCGACTCCGTACCAGACTGTGGCACCGAGCTTCCACCAGGTGCTCGATTGCCTTCCCTGGAGCGGTGGTGGCGAACCGGTGTGGTACCAAGATGATGCGCGCGTACGTAACTGCAGCATGCTGGTGAACTTCGGCAACCCGCAGGTGATGAGCCATGTGTTGAAGCTGGCGCGCGAGTTCAATGAGGTCCACAAGCACAAGTCGCCCGAAGAGCAGGAGGCTGTTACCAACGGCTGGGGGCATGAGCTGACTCCGAGCGAGCCACCGCGCGAGAACCCGGACCACTGCCGGGCGGTTATTTCCTGCCACGGCAGCGGCCCGGCAAGCCAATCAACGGTCATTCTTCAGGGTAACTGCGCCTATGAGCAGGCCGGATCGATAGCGGTTGCCGGGATCGAACGCATCCTCGCGGGGGAAGTCTCTGCGGCCGGCTTCGTCAGTCCGGCC
>NZ_JAHBDN010000027.1:0-1136 GCF_019956445.1 Pseudomonas sp. BF-R-19 | reverse complement strand
CGCTTGGTCGAGTCGTGGGACCCACGGTTGTGGGGCACGGCGCCGAAGCCGAACCTGGCCACGGTCTACGGCTTGAGTGGGCAACCGTTGCTGACGGACAGCGTCGATGCCGGTTGGCAGTTGAGTGTGCTGGATCAGGCCGGTTCGCCCTGTTCGTTTTGGGATGCACGAGGCAGTCAGCGTCACACCGAGTTTGACGAACAACAGCGGTCCGTCACCGTCACGGAACAGGCCGCGGGGGAACGACCTTGTGTAGTGGAACGCTTGAGCTACGGAGATTCCGATCCGGCTTTCGCCGAACACAACCAGTGCGGGCAGTTGATCCGTCATGACGATCCGGCGGGTACTCAAATCTTCCCCGTCTATGGGCTTGCCGGTGCCGTGCTGGTAGAAGATCGACGCTTCCTCGCTGACCTCGAAACACCTGATTGGCCCTTGGAAATCGATGACCGCGAGGCGTGCCTGGAAGCTCAATCATTCATCACCCGCCACACCTTCAATCCCACCGGCGAGCTACAGGAACAAACCGATGCCATGGGCAACGTTCGCACCTTTGGTTACGACGTGGCGGGCAAACCGAGTGAGGTCTGGCTGCAATTGCCCGGTGAAGGGCGCGCACCGCAATGTCTGGTCAGTGCCATTCGCTACAACGCCGAGGATCAGGTCGAGCGCGAAACCGCCGGCAATGGTGTGACAATCCGCGCGGAATACGCTGCCGAAGACGGCCGGCTGATCCGGCTGGTAGCGGCATTGGGAAATCAGAAGCCCTCGCAGGACCTGAACTACGTCTACGACCCGGCGGGCAATATCGTCAAACGGCTCGACGAGTCCCAAGCGGTCAGCCATTTCAACAGCCAGCGCATCGAGCCGATCAACCGCTACCGCTACGACAGCCTGTATCAACTGGTCGAAGCCCGGGGCTGGGAGGTCAGCCAGCCGAGTCATGGCCCGGCCCTGCCGACACTGCTGCCCACGCCGCTGGACCCCAGTCAACGGCGCAATTACACCCAGCGCTTCGAGTACGACCGGGGCGGGAACTTGATCAGCCGCCAGCGCAGCGGTGCGCCCGGCTTCTCGATGTTCACCTCGGCACGAAGCAACCGTAGCCTCGCGCAGCGCGATGACGGCTCGCTGCC
>NZ_JAHBDN010000026.1:0-1263 GCF_019956445.1 Pseudomonas sp. BF-R-19 | reverse complement strand
TGAGGCTGTAGCCGCCCTTGATCGCCAGGATCTGGTTGCAGCCGTCCTCGATCATTGAGGCGCGGGCATCACGGAAGATCTTCTCCACCGGGTATTCGCGGGTCATGCCGTTGCCGCCGAACATCTGAATCGCATCGCTGGCCACCTCGAAGGCATGTTCGGTGGCGGTGACCTTGGCCAGCATCGCGGCCTGCAGCGCCGGCACCGGTGACAGCGCGTTGAAGCGGGCGACGCGGCGGGTCAGCGCCTGGGCAGCCTCGACCTTGCGCAGCATATGGAACAGGCGGCGGGCTACGTCCTGGTGGCGGATGATCGGCTGGCCACCCTGCTTGCGCTCGTGGGCGTAGGCCAGGGCATGGTCGTAGGCTGAACGCGCCACGCCGGTGAAGGTGCCGGCCATCAGCAGGTTGGCGTCGGTGTGAATCGCGTAGACCGCGCGCTTGTAGTCATCCGGCCCGGCCAAGACGTGGTCGAGGCTGACTTTGACGTTGTCGAAGTACAGCTCGCCCTGGGGCAACGGACGCTGGCCCATCTTCTCCAGCGGCTTGCCGAGGGATACGCCGGGCAGGCTAGTCGGCACCACCACGCAGTAGCCGCGCTGGGTGTCCGGGCCGTTAGGCGTATCGGCGGCGCAATAGAGCACGCATAGGTCGGCGATGCAGCCATTGGAGACCCAGGCCGACTTTTGCCCGTTGATGATCAGGTGGCCATCGCTGACCTTCGCCACGCAGTTGGGCCGACCATAGCTGCCCTGCGGATGAAAGATCTGCCGGCTGGCGTCCAGAGAATCAGTGCCGTGATCCGGCTCGGTGATACCCCAGCAACCGATCAGTTGTTCGGAGTATTCGTTGAGGACGAACTGGTTACCCAGCTTGGCCGCCATGTACAGTGGCAGCATGCGCACTCCGGCGGAGATCGCCAGACCCGCGTCGCCCCAGCCGAGCTCCTCGAACAGCAGCGGGAACATCACCGCGCGCTGTTCGTCACTCAGGCTGGCCAACAGCTCCTGGCTGATGCCGAGCTTGTCGTACTCGACGAAAAATTCGTACAAACGCGAGCCCTTGGCCACCACCTGCTCGGCGCTCAGCCGATCCAGCTCCCGGCCGATCGGACGCATCACCTTGCTGGCGAAATGGCGCAGGCTTTGGCGGAACGCTTCGGACTCCTCGTCCAGCGGCGGCTCGCAGGTCCAGGGGCCGAACTGTACCTTGGGCTCGGCAGGCCATTGCTGCGGGGGCAGATTGGGAGTATTCATAAGCTTGA
>NZ_JAHBDN010000025.1:0-1342 GCF_019956445.1 Pseudomonas sp. BF-R-19 | reverse complement strand
CCCCCTGTGATCGCCCACTAAGCTTTCACAGGGGGCTTATCGGAGATCATTGCCATGAGCAAAGTAGCTATTGCCGCCATCGATCTGGGAAAACACACCTTTCATCTACATGCACAGGATGATCGTGGTCACGAGCTGTACCGAAAAAAATTCAATCGGGTAACGCTCATGCAGCACCTGGCAAATCTCGAGCCCTGCACCATCGTGATGGAAGCCTGTGGCGGCGCCCACTTCATGGCACAGGAGGCCATCAGGATGGGACATGCGCCCAGGCTCATCGCACCTCATCTCGTACGCCCTTACGTGAAAAGCAACAAAAATGACTTCGCTGATGCCGAGGCGATCTGCGAAGCAGCGACTCGTCCGACGATGCGTTTTGTGCCGGTAAAAACTCAGGCCCAGCAAGTGCTAGCCATGCTGAACTCCACCCGAGACTCGTTCATCAAGGATCGCACCGCAACCGTCAATCGGATTCACGCCGCGCTTCTGGAAGTTGGCGTGAGCCTGGCCCCGGGCTTCAAGTCGATCAACGCTCTACCGGAGTTGCTTGAGGCGAGTTCAATTTCTGAGCCCTACAAAAAAAATCTGATGAGGCTGTATCGACATTTCAAGCATGTGGAGGAGGAGATCAAGTCGCTGGATAAGGACGTGGAATGCCAGGCCGCTGAAGATGATCTGGCGACTCGTTTGATGACTCTGCCGTGTGTCGGCCCGATCACCTCCACCGTCCTGGCTGCCGAGCTGGGTGATGGCAAGCAGTTCAAATGCGGCCGAGGCTATGCAGCTTCCATCGGACTGGTCCCCAAGCAACATTCCACGGGCGGCAAGTCCGTCCTGCTGGGCATCAGTAAGCGCGGTGATCGCAACCAGCGACGCCTGCTCGTCCAGTGCGCTCGTGTTTACTTGATACAACTGGAGCGACAGAAAGGCGCTTTGGCGGACTGGGTCCGCCGGTTATTGGCGTCGGGACATCACTCCAATCTAGTGGTTTGTGCGCTGGCCAACAAGCTGGCAAGAATCGCCTGGGCGATTGCGGCACACCACACTGAATTCGATGCGGGGCCAGCCGCGATGAACGCCTGACCCCGCTGTCACCCAAGCACCACCCACCTGGTTTTGCGATGCTGGATAACTGATGACGTGAACGGCCAACCGGCCTGACGACAACCCTGGGCTCTCACACGGCTGAAAGGCCGTTCCACTAATTAGGGTCGTTGGGCATCGATTCTCATCGAGGCGCGGGGCGACAACCCCAACTCAGACGCCGGATAGATGAAAGCAAGCCAAACACGACATCAACAACAGTATTGCAGAAAAGGGGGTAACCATAGATGTGGGAGCG
>NZ_JAHBDN010000024.1:0-1363 GCF_019956445.1 Pseudomonas sp. BF-R-19 | reverse complement strand
GGCCGATGGAGAAGACGCATGAACCATCCACTCGAAGGACTGACAGCATCCCAGGCTGTTCGCCCTGACTTCGTTCCCAAAGATGCCTATATCGACCCTGCCTATGTGGCCCTGGAGCGCCAGCGGCTCTGGCCAAAGGTGTGGCAGGTCGCCTGTCGAGAAGAAGAACTGCCGGATGTTGGCAGCTTCGTGACCTACAACATTGCCAATGAGTCGATCATTGTCGTGCGGACCAACGAGGGGATTCTTGCTCACCACAACGTCTGCCAGCACCGTGGGCGGCGCCTGACCGAAGGCTGTGGCAAGACCAACCAGTTCCTCTGCCGCTATCACGGCTGGCGCTGGAATCTCGATGGCAAACTGGGCAAGGTGCTCGATCATCACGACTGGGAAGGCTGCCCTTCCATGGCCGCCGAGGACCTCAAACTGCCAGCGGTGCGAGTGGATAGCTGGGGTGGGTTCGTCTTCATCAACCTCGACCCTGATGCCGAGCCCCTCGCCGCCTTCCTCGACCCGATGCCCAGCTTCATCGACCCTTTCGAACTGCACAAAATGCGTTTTCGCTGGTACAAGTCCGTGCGTTTGCCGTGCAACTGGAAGGTCGCTCAGGAAGGGTTCAACGAGGCTTACCACGTCGCTTCGACTCACCCGCAACTGCTCGACAACGGCGGCGATGATCGCACCCACAGCTTCGCTTTCGGCAAGCACGGGATGTTCATGTACTCCGACAGCGCTTCGCCTCCCGGCGCCCCCAGCCCTCGTACGGGAAAACCCATTCCTTCCGATCTGCGCCCAGGCTTGGTGTCGTACTTTCAGCGCCTGGAAAACGAGCTCAAGGCGATTTTCAGCCCGCGGGATGTGGAAGCAGCGGGACGACTTCTGACTGAAGTGGCGCCCGATGCCAGCCCCATGGAAGTATTGGGCCAAATGCTCAACTTTCAGCGGCAGGCTGCCGAGGCGTCAGGTGCAGGTTGGCCGGACATCACGCCCGAGCAGATGTACAACGCCGGCACCGACTGGCATGTGTTTCCCAACCTGGTCATGTTGATGTTTCCGGACGGTCTGCTGACCTACCGGGCGCGACCTGATGGCGACAACCCTGACTCGTGCATCTTTGATATGTGGTCCCTGGTACGTTACGCACCGGGCACCGAGCCGGCACTCAAGCGCGAGTTCTACTACGGCAAAGATGACTGGAATACCGACTCTGTGGCACGGTTTGGCGTCATCCTTTCCCAGGATTTCCAGAACATGGGGAATGTCCAGGAGGGGATGAAATCTTCCGGCTTCAAAGGGTCGCGCACCAACCCTGTTCAGGAAGTGGCCGTCTCCAATTTTCATCGCGTCCTGCTGGAGTACCTTG